>QMQA01000198.1 GCA_003648845.1 Candidatus Aerophobota bacterium | reverse complement strand
TTCTTAAACTGGTTAACTCCTCCTATTATGGTTTCCCCCGACAGATAAGCACAGTTAAGCATGCACTTGTTATTCTGGGTTTTAATGAGATAAGGAATCTCGCTTTTGCTATTTCTATTCTGCGCAGTTTTCCCGGAGACGAAAAATCCTCCTTGTTTGATTTCCGGGCTTTCTGGAGGCATTGTCTGGGTTGTGCTGTGGTGGCAAAGATGCTGGCCAAATTTTTCAGATACCGCGTTTCAGGAAAAGTTTTTGTAGCAGGTCTGATCCATGATATTGGTAAGCTTCTTTTAAGTCAATACGCCAAGGACTTATTTGAACAGGTTATGCAAGAGGTGGTATCTCGAAAAATATCTTTCTATCAGGCAGAGAGAAATGTTCTTGGTGTTACTCATGCTGAGATAGGAAGCTGGCTGGCCTCCCGATGGAATTTTCCTCAGGAGATAGAAGAGGCTGTTAAATTTCATCATTTTCCCTCCAAAGCTATGATTAATCCCCCACTTTGTTCTGTGGTTCACCTCTCCGACGTGCTTGTCCGGATGAGGTTCATAGGTTGGGGTGGAGATAGAGAAGTTCCCCTTCCTTGCCCTGAAATATGGAAGACCCTGCAGCCTTTAAGGCCCGATCTTGACCCCTCCCATCTGGAATACTTTATTCCCCTTGTGGATGAAGAGGTAGAGAGAGCAAAACCTCTTTTTGATATTCTGGGTTAAAATAATGATAAGCAAAGATAAAATTATCCACTATCTGCTGGAGCTAACCGTCCTGGATAAAAATCCGGAGAAAATCTGTGAAAATTTTCTTAATTTATTTAAAGGAATTATTAACTATAAAGGATGGGCATTTCTTATTTTAAGTGAGGAAACAAATCAGTTTGAATTTTTGCGTGTGGAAGAGTTAAAAAAAAATTATGTGGAGGAGATTAAAAGCTTAATAGAAGAAGGGTTAATAGACTGGGTGCTGGAGAGAAAAACTCCTGTCACTGTTCCTTTGAAAAAAAATTTAGCCTCTTCGGATGAAAGTTTTTTTATCATCCCTCTGGTGATAAAAAATAAGAAAATCGGTGCGGTGATACTTCTCTTTTTGACAAAGCCAAACCTCCTGGGAGAGATTACTCCTGATTTATTTGCTCTTGCCGCTGGGCAGACAGCCCTCACAATAGAGAACTTTTTGCTTCGTGAAGAACTGGATCGCCAAAGAAAAGAAGAAATTGCTCTTTCAAAGATATCCGGGAGTGTTGAGGCCAACAAAGAGCTGGATGAGATTTTAATGTTCATTCTCAAATTAGCCCTGGAGGAAACGCAAAGCGAGTATGGATTTTTTCTGAAAATCGATGAAAAAAAGAAAAAAATCTCCCCCTGGATAAGTTTCAAAGTTCCCCTGTCCAGGGTTAAAAAATGTCCTTTTTCTTTAGCCAGGGGAGCCATAGGTTATGTAGCATCCACAGGGAAAACTCTTATAGTTGACAATTACCCTGAAGATGCACGTTTTAAGAGCTGTGTCGAATTTGTGAAGTTTAAACCAAAAAACCTGGTAAGTGTTCCTGTAAAGATCAATCAGAAAAAAATGGTGATTTTAACCCTGTGCAATACCAGGCCTTTTTATACCAGGGATGATCTTGATTTTCTTTTTATAATAGCAACCTATACAGCGGTGATTATTAAGAATAAGCTTTTATACAATGAACTAAGGCAATCTTTTCTTGATACCGTAAATGCACTCGTTCAAACAGTTGAGGCAAAAGACCCCTATATTGCGGGACATTCCCAGAGGGTAACCGAGTACTCTCTTGAAATTGGAAGGTATCTTAAACTCTCGCGAAAGGAGATGGAAATGATTAGATTTTGTGGACTTTTGCATGACATAGGCAAAATAGGAATTAGTGACAGTTTACTCAATAAGCCCTCTCCACTCCGAGAGGAGGAATATGAGCTAATAAAGGAACATCCCATAATTGGAGAACAAATAGTTAAGGAAATAAAGTTCCTGGAGCTGGGAGTTCCCTTAATTCGTCACCATCATGAAAGATACGATGGAAAAGGGTATCCTGACGGGCTTGAAGGAGAAAAAATCCCTCTACTGGCAAGGATTTTAACTGTTGCTGATGCTTTTGACGCCATGGTCTCAACTCGTCCCTATCGCAGAGCTTTAACATTTGGGGAGGCAAAAAAGGAACTGGAGCAAAAAGCAGGAACTCAATTTGACCCCAGAATAGTAAAGATATTTTGCAAAATTTTGGATAAAGGATTCTCAAGCAAAAAAAGGGAAACTCATGAGGATGATTTTTCTTGAGGTAAGTTTAAAGAGGCAAGATTTTGCCAGTTAAGCTGATGGGAAGGGGCGTAAACCATTTTTATTCTTTTCTCCACTTTCTGAAAAACAGCTTCAAAATTGGATATATACCAGGGATATTTAGCCGGCTCTACCCAGGCTGAGTTAAATGAGGCCAGTTCATTTAAACGGGCAAGAATGTTCTCAGTATTACCGTATCTTTCTTGCATCAGGGTTACATTACCTATTCCCCAGTTATAGGCAAGGGAAGCTAAAGTGGTATCTTTGAATTTGTCAAGAAGGAATTTATAATAAATAGCACCTACCACTATATTTAGCTCGGGGTTGGTTTTTACCTCCTTCCAACCGAAGTCCCCATATTCATTTAGCGCCTCAGCGACCCACTTTTTCTTATCCTTCAGACGCATAACATCCTGATAAGCCCAGATTGTAACTCCCATAAGACCATATGCACCACGAGGGCTGATTGCAAAAGGATTAAATTGAGATTCCCGCTTTATATGAGAAGCAATAGAGAAAATTGGAACTCCTGTTTTTTGGGAGGCTTTTGCTATCTCGCTTAAAAAAGGTCTCATCTGTAAAAAATAAGCTCTTTCTTTCCCCTTTAGCTGACTTAAAACTAATCTATAGAAGGAAGTATCCTTTTCCAGTGCAGTATAATAATCTTTTAACTCTGGATGGAAAATATAAAAAGAGGATAGATATTGGATACTTTCCGGATACCCTGCAGGGCTCTTAAAGTAAAAAATATAAGTTGAGGAGGAAAAGTAAAGAATGAAAAAAAGAGTTAATCCTGCTCCTATCCAGAACTTCACCAACTTCATGAGGTTTTTTCTTATAAAGGCTCTCATAATAGTTTTGTATTATATGCAAAATTCAAACTATGGCAAGGCTTAATCCTGGTTGACTTATAAAACTTATGTGCTATTTTTTAAAGCAGTTCAAGAATATATATCTACAGGGGGTGAAGTAGAATGGTTTATGAGAAAAGAATAGTTTCAGCTCTTGTATGGGGTGTAATATTTGGTTTTATCTCCTGGGGGCTTGCCCGGGTTTCCGGAGATGTTCCTTTATCCGGTGCAGTGGCTATCATTCTTTCCAGAACGCTTCTGGGCTTTGTTATTGGAATAAGTGCCTGGAAGATTGTATGGTGGCTTCATGGAATTTTATTAGGACTATTTTTTGGCCTTCCTTCAGGATTTGCCTCCTTATGGCTGGGACGGGGATGGGGAGCAGGATTTGTACTTACGGTAGTTACAGGAATGATCTTTGGTTTCTTGATAGAACTTTTAACTACAGTGGTTTTTAAAGCAGAGCTCCGGGAGGCAAAACCCGAAGAGAAAGAAGAAGAGGAAAAGAAGAGTAAGGAGTAAAATCAACCAAAAATTCTTTTACTCTTTCTCCAAAACCTCTTATCCACTACGTTTTTTTCAGGAACTGCTAATACTGACCTTATCATTAAATATTTTTCTTTTTTATGCCGATAAATAATATAAAAC
>QMQA01000197.1 GCA_003648845.1 Candidatus Aerophobota bacterium | reverse complement strand
TGCTAAGACTTATGAGAAAAAAGGATAGTGTGAAAAGCGTAGTATAATATAAGAACCAGGTGGAAGTAAAGGGGTTCCCGCCTGCGAGAATAAAACCAGCAAATAGGGAAAGAAATATTGTGTTTATGGAAAGCGCGAGATTCCCGCAGAATGTTCTGTTCTTCAATGAGAACGGTGGAATTGAGTACACAGCTGTCATAAAAATCGCAATTAACACAAGAAGCGAATAATAAAATGAGAACATCAGCGAAAACAGAAATGCGAGTGTATAGCACGCGAACGCATAAATAAATGCTGTTTTTGTATTAATTATTCCTTTTGGTAACGGTCTGTGCGGCATGTTTACATTGTCAATTTTAACATCATAGATATCGTTCAGAGCGGATGCTGCAAGGTAAACGAGAAATGTTATCAGACCTCCAGTAAGATAAACCCGTGTCGGAACGGCTGTAAATGCCATAAGGGCTCCCATCACCGTCAAACAGGAAACCAGCACACCGTTCCAGGGTCTTCCTAAGGAAATAAGTGCTGTTATTTTGTCTTTTCCCAAATACCTGTCGAAAAAACGCTCCATTTTTATCAACTTGGGTTTCTATAATACCTTAATTAAATAGAAACAAGTTTAATAATTATCGGAAAACTTTTTTGAAATCTGAAACTACGGTGATATGGCTATATTTTATGAGAATGTGAAAGATGATTTCTCTGTTGTGTTCGCCTGCTTCAATACCTGCTGATTATGAATTTTTTTTCGTCAACTGCCTGCGAAAGGTTTTTAAATAAAAGAATTTTAGTTATTGATAGGTGACAATTTTATGGAGTATAATGGAGGAAGGGATTTCAAAACAGAAGAGCTTTACAAGGAGGTTGATTTGGGAGAGGGAAGAAAGAAATCAAAGGCATGGAAATATATTGCTGGGGCTGCTGGTGGTCTGGCTGGTTTGGCTTTGCTATGGAATGTTTTCGGTCCTGGTTTGGGAAACAAGGCTGAGTATAAAGGAGTTGAGGAGAAACCAAAAGTTGCGAAGAAGGTGGAGCATAGCGGTAATGTTGCTCTGGTATCTCCTGAGGAGGTTAAAGATCTCCCGTTAAGTTATTC
This sequence comes from Candidatus Aerophobota bacterium, assembly GCA_003648845.1. The sequence goes on along the minus strand of QMQA01000197.1, from coordinate 2,709 downwards.
GGGTTTGAATGAAAAAGAAAGTGTTATAGAGGGGCCAAAGGAGCCAGAGTATGAGCTGACTGTGGAAGATGTAGAGAAAATAAGAACCCTTCCTGAGAAAGAGAGAAAGGCTGCTTTGAAGGAAATTCTCAAGCGCAAAAAGCCTCCGAAACCGGGTCTCAAGCCATACCTCGATGGTCTTGCCTGGATAGATGATGAAGGCTGGATCTATCCTGATGAGGTGGAAAAGGACAAATACGGAAGGTATCTTTATGATTTTACAAATCCCGAGCATGTTGTGCTGGCAAAAAAGGAAGCATATAATAATCGTGATCCATCGCTTTTTGCTAAAGTGTCTTGGAGAACTTGGGGTGATTGGAAGGAGAAAGTAATAAAATCTATACAAGAAGATTTTAAAAAACCACCAGAAATAGTAACGCACCGTTACAAAATCCTCAAAATAGAACAAGACAGGAATTTTAACAACGAGAATTATATTGTAGTTACTATATATTGGAAAGGAGATACATGGCACAGAAGATTGGTAAGAATAAACGGTGAATGGGAATTCTGGTGATTTTTACGGCCACTTAACTGAAACCTCTGAAGCGATGTCAAGGGCAGCGCCTGTTGCCCCGGTTGTCGCCATTAAAAGAAGTGCAGTTCCACCACTTGCAATTCCTGCAGCAAGAGCTCCTCCTATACCTATAGCATATCCGCCGAGCTTGAGTGCTATTGAGGTTTTACTCTGCTCCGCAAAGCAGTAGTTCGGATCGTGCTCATCATCATCGTATTTTTCAAAATCCGAGACTATGATTGCTTCCGGAATTCTGCAGTTTTTGAGCATCACTGTGTCAAAGCTTCCTGTTCCGGGATCTGAATAGCTTATGTACTGCTTTCTTTCATATCCTATACCGTTGTTGATGCCTATAAGGTCTACCTTTCCGTCGGAGTTTCTGTCAAAAAGCTCTATCCAGTAATCTGGAACATCTTCATATTTATCAATCTTTGACAGGATTTGACTTACTGAAAATCTGCTTCCGTATCTGAAGTATTGCATAAACATTCCTTCTGCACCAATCTTCTCCAGCGCTTTACACACTTCATCATTTTCGTTGCAGTTTCCAGAAACACTCACATATCCGAGGCATCCTACACCAACAAGCTTTTTGAAATACTTCTGGCCGCTAGAAAGTTTTTCCCAAAATGAGCTCTCTGCGGCTGCGAGAGATTTTGCTCCATCTTCCGTAATTTTGCATCCTTCCTTTTCTGGAATTTCAAAACATATCTCTATATGCAAACCTTTGTAATCAACAATACCCTTTTTTCCAGATATGAATTGTGGTATTGGTGCAATACCTTCATGGCCTCTCTCTTGCAAAATTGTACATTCTCCGCTGTCTTGAAGTATTAGTTCTTTCTCTCCGTTTTCTGTTTCCACCACAATCCTCGCTTCCCTACCGAGAGGGTTGTTTATGTCAAACTTCATGATAACACCTTTTGCAAGCACAACGGTTGATATGTCCTCTGTTATCTCCACGTATCCGGGCACGCCGTTCCTCGCAAAACTCTCAACATAATTCAGCACAGGATCTTCTGCTTCCGAAGCGCTTGCCACACCACCCTTTCTCAGGTATCCCATGGTTTTGCATTCAGGTAGGTTCTCACCTCCTAGCTCGGGACCGTTGCACACGACTGCGTTTTTCTTGGAATTGTAAATATACTCCTCGCATTTTACATCCTCTGCAGACACCTTCATGGTTTTCAGATAGCATGGAGACACAAAATGAAGAACCGGTAGGCTTTCACCGGAAATATAATCCGAAAGACTCTTTTTAATCGCAATAAACAGCGGTTTTCCTTCCTTTAATCTCACATCAAATTCTTCCGGCTTCTTTCCAGCCATCTTCAGCAAAAGCTTGCCCTCATGACCGTCTTCATATTTTCCGAAGTAGCTGTCAACCGCATCAGCAGCTGTCACCGCGAGAGAACCTTTTATGCTGGTTTTAATTGAACCCTTGATGTATCCCTTCTGCTTTATGTGGTTTTTGAGAGCTTCTAACATCTCTCTTCTTGCAACGCTTTCTGTTTCCCCAATCGCTATTCTTTTCGCTTCTCTTTCTGCTATATCCTTTAAAAGCGTTCCCAGTTCAGTGCCCGCTGCCTTGACAGCTATCTTCCCTATGCTGGGGATAGGAACGGCTGAAACAAGTATGATTGCAGCATAAACCCACCTGTTCGTGTGAAATGTCCACGTATCCTCCTCTATTGGGAACTTCTGCCAATAAACGAGGAAGAGGGGATCGCCGTAGTACGGAATCCATTCTTTTGCCTTGGAAACTTTCTGTGGAAGCTGGAAGTTTTTGACATCACATGTGGTTTTTATTATTGGTTCGCATTCTGGAACGAACACTATTTGTTCTATATTCCGTCCTTCATCTTCAGCCTTTTTTCTACATTTTTTATTAGCTTCTTCTAAAATGGATTTTTCAGTAGGTTTATTAGCTTCTTCTATAGGTTTTTCGGTTTTTACTGTTACTGTAAAATCGCCTGTTTTTGGTTCAGCTACATACAGGTAATCACATCTGCAGATATATCCGGAGATTATTTGTTCACATTTGACTTCGATTGTATTTTTGTTCTTATCTGTTTCTGGAGAGGAGGGTTCTGCTGAAGATTTTACTCTTGCACAGCATATTTCTTCTCCTCTTTTGCACGGAGGTGATTTGC
>QMQA01000196.1 GCA_003648845.1 Candidatus Aerophobota bacterium | reverse complement strand
TATAAAAGACCCTTCAGGAACTGCTATACGAAGCAGTCAAACTACCTTTGGATTCTATACAAGTGCAACATATACATGTTCAGCATCATGCCCTTCTTCGGATTCTTCATGTTGCCAGAAAGAAGGACAATACACTTGGCAGGTGGTTTCAAGTTATGACGGAAGCACAGTTTCAGGAAATGCATACTATGTCAACTGGGATGGTTCCTCTACCTGGTGCTCTTGTCATGGTGATACTTGGGTAAGCAGCGTTTCCAAGTGCTGTGGTGATGATGGTTCAGCTGATGATTGGTGTGCTGGTGGATATACAAGTTGTTATGATGGTGTTTACTATACAGATGGTGATTCAAATTCCTATACATGTTCCTGTGGCGAAGGTTATTGGAACATAGGTGGTGAAGTTGCTGGAAGTTCTTGTTGCGGTGATGATTCAGGAGAGTACAGAAGAACACGCCAGGCTGGAACAGATTCCACATATTCATCCGATTCTAACGATGATGCGTGTTGCAATGCAAACAACAAATGTGTATATAATTCTGTATGTTACGCTTCTACTTCAACGTTAGGCTCGATACCCAATAAGAATTACTGTGATAACGGTGTTTGGGTAGGCGGAGATGCTTCTGAAACAGCCTGCACAGCAATTGCTGGTTCAGGAAGGTGGAGTATAGGCGGAGAAGTGGCTGCCACAACATGCTGTGGTGATGATTCTGGTGAAAATTACAGGATATGCCAAGATAATAATGAAGGATATTGCGCCAGATCGAGTGATAATACTGCATGTTGCGATTCACAATATGATTGTGTATTTGATGATACATGCTATTCTTCTGGAACTGTGCAAGGACAGTGGAGGTGCGAATCCGGGACATGGCATGATTTTATACCACCTGTTACAACGGATGATGCAACCAGTACATGGACGAATACGGATCAAATAGTCACATTAACCTGTGATGATGATGCAGGTTCAGGCTGTGATACAGTCAGATACTGTATAGGTTCAAATACATGCACTCCAGAAATAACAGAATATGATATTTCAAGTGGTTCTTACAAGGTCTCTGTGACATGCCCAGCCGGTTCGGTATGCAAACAGTATGTAAGATACCAGTCAAAGGATAAGGCAGGAAACTGGGAAGATATTAAAACCTCAGCAGAAACGAGAATAGATAAAGAAAAACCAACAACTTCCATAAAACTTTCCGGAGTCGAAGGGGATAATGGCTGGTATGTATCTGATGTTACGGTGACACTTTCTTGTGATGACGGTAGCGGTTCAGGCTGTAGTGAGACTTACTATTGTGTGGACCAATCTGATTCCTGTACACCAAGCGTGAAATACACAGGACCATTTTTAATTTCAAATGAAGATATAAACTATGTTCGATATCATTCAAAGGATAATGTTGGGAATGTAGAAGATGTTAAATCCACCGAAGTCAAAATAGATAAGACACCACCAACAGCATGGATAAACCCTCTTCCTGAATGGACGAATTCAAGTGATGGTTCTGGTGATGTATATTTTGATGTATACTGGAATGGAGATGATGGACCTACCGGTTCAGGAATAACGAGTTACAGCATTCAGTATATAATATACAACAGAGCAACTGGAAATTATGTCACAAATAACTGCGGAACAGCTGATTGGTGTGATTGGATTACAAGGGATGAAACAGATCCGAAACAGGAAATATTTGGTCTTTTGGACAATCCCGAAAATGTAGAGGCATTCAACAATCACACATTTCTTTTCAGAATAAGTGCAAAGGATAATGCAGGAAATGTAATGGATTATTCTATAAACCCACCCTGGGAAAATACATCTATCGATGTGGTTTCTCCTGTAAGCGCAATATCTACTGTATCCTATCCAGGAGAACTCATAGTAGAGGCTTTCTGGCAGGGTTGGGATAATGAATCAGGAGTAGCATACTATGATGTTCAAAGCAATATGAGCGGCTCTTGGGATTATCTCACAGATACAGACGGAAACAGTACATATCATACTACAAAAACTTCAGGTAATTTCAGTGTTTCATCCGATGGAATTTACTATTTCAGGGTAAGAGCAGTAGATAGAGCAGGAAATGTAGAAACCCCCTGGAAATACAGCTCGGTTCTTGTGGATGTTTCACCTCCTGTTGCTTGGATGGAAGAGCCCTATAATGAATGGATGAAATTTTATAATTTCACTGTAAATTGGTCCGGATACGATACAGGTAGTCCACCTTCTGGAATCAAATGTTACGATGTTCAGTGGAGTAATGATACGATAAACTGGAACTATATCCAATACAATGAATTTGGTGATTTGACAGAGTGTGTACTTCTAACGGAAACCATATTCGGCCTTTACGGATTTACTGATTTAAAAGATGGCATTACATACTATTTCAGAGTTAGAGCTACAGACAATAATGGAAATATCGGTAACTGGAGTGTGAAAAACACAACAATAGATACGTATTCTCCCGTTATTATAGTTAACGTAACAGACGATAAAGGAAGAGAGATAATAGAAGGCTATGTTCCAGCAGATGTAAAAAACATTACCATAACCTCAATGGCATGGGACAACATTTCAGGTATAAAAAAGCATACCATTCACTATTGGCTCACTCAAAACAACAAATACACATACGGTGAAAAGGAATGCGGCGAAGCACTACCATGGGGAGATTGGAGTAACTGTTCCATAACCTTTGCTTATGATGAAGACACGGTGATCAAATATTATGTGAAGGCAGAGGACAGAGCAGGAAATGTAAATACAACACCGATAAGGTTTACAACCTCTCACCCCCTTGCAAATTTTGTAATTCACCAGGCAGCTATCGGTTTGGGAGATTCAATTCTTCTTAAAGTTCAGGTGAGAAACATCCAAGAAACCGTGGACAATATAACCATATCCATTGAAAGCACGATCACCTCAGCAAAACCAAAATTTGAAAATATAGGCTCTGGAGATTTTGAAATTCAGGCAGACGGAAAGGTCTTACAAGTTTATAACTTAAATCCAATGGAAGAAAGAGAATTTTTTGTGAGAATATATTCCAGCGAGATAGGGACCTATTATCTGAACATGACAGCTCAATCAAACGTTGCACAGCCGGGTCTTATTGATACAGACAGTGCAAAAATAATTATCGGTTATCCCCCTTCATTCCCCGGTCTTGCACCATGGAGTATTCTCCTGCTTGTAATACTTTCGGTTACGATTTTCTTAATTATTTAAAACGCTGGGAGAGGGACTCGAACCCTCAAGCCCTTGCGGGCACACGCTGTCTGTTTTCTATCATATCACGCTGGGAGACACCCAGCATGACTCCAAGCGTGCTCCTTACCAATTCGGACATCCCAGCATCTGCTTATAAATTTTTTATGGAAGATATGAAACCTTCGAATAAATATGATTCCGCTTTGAATATAAAAGATTTATCTTTTCTTTCTACCCTTCTTTGATGTTCTCTTTCTGTGTCTCTTTGTATTCTTCCTTTTTTTAGTTTCCTTCTCCTTTACAATTTCCAGTTTCACACCATTCATGAGGTTTATGAGGCTTTCCCTTGTATACGTTCCTGTATCTCTTCTCTTGTTTTTGAGCCTTATCGTGAGAAATGATATTATCAAGATTGATATAAACAGGGAAGCGGTGTTCACTATGGTTGAAGAATTTGTTGCGAGATAGGAACCTATAAAATCTGTGAACTGCGATTGTGTTGATGATCTTATTTCTCCACTAATCCCTTCAGGTTTTATATTCAGAACAAAACTGTCAGCGTTTTTCTTTTCCAGTTCATCACAC
>QMQA01000195.1 GCA_003648845.1 Candidatus Aerophobota bacterium | reverse complement strand
ATGCAATAATAGACAATATAGCACAAGAATTTTTATATTTTACGAATAAAATTCGATGAATCTGAACCGTTAGCGGGAGGCATTGAAAAACAAAAATATTTTTATTGTTGATAATGCACAAATAATTAATTAAAAAGTATTTTCTAGAGAATGATATAAGGGATATGGGTTGCAATATTTTTGAAATTTATCCTCTAATTATATATTGTATAGTAAATTAAGTTTTAGGTGACCAAAATGCTCTTTACAAATTAAACAAAAAGGGATAAAATAGGATTCCTGTTTGAGATCTGTTATTGTATTACCATCTTAATCAGATTATAACTTCATTTAAAATATAATAGATGGGAAAGACAGTTAAATCCCTAAAACAAACATGGAGAATTGAAAATGGACGAAAAATTAAAAGAAATATTTTCGAGATATTCAGGGAATGAGAGTGAACTCATACCAATGCTTCAGGATGCCCAGAATGAGTTTGGATACTTACCGGAGAATGTAATGTATGAAATAGCAAGGTTTTTAAGAATACCAGAAAGCAGGGTTTATAGCGTCGCTACTTTCTATGCTCAGTTTCGGTTTATACCGAAGGGGAGAACGCATATTATGGTTTGTAGGGGAACTGCATGCCACGTGCGGGGAGCTCCGAGAATACTTGAAGAAATAGAGAAACTTATAGGAATTAAAGAAGGGGAAACCTCAGAAGACCTTGAATTTTCTTTGGAAACAGTTGCATGTATAGGTGCCTGTGGTCTGGCACCTAATATGGTTGTAAACGATGTTACTTATGGAAGACTTACCAAAAAAAAGATACATGAAATCTTGGGTCCAAAGCTAGTTTCAAAAAAAGAAGGATAATAAGGAGCACATGATGAACAGTCATGCTAATAAAAGGCAAATATATATCTGTCACGGAACGGGATGTATATCATCCGGTTCATTAGATATAAGAAAAACAATTGAGGATGAGATCAAAAACAAAGGTCTGGAGGTTGAAATAGTACCAACCGGATGCCATGGCTTTTGCCAGCGGGGGCCTATCCTGATAGTAGAACCTGATGGTATCTTCTACTCACAGCTCACAGTGGAGGATGCAAAAGAGATTGTAGATTCTCACATATTGAACAACAAACCGGTCGAAAGGCTATTCTATGTTGATCCGCTTACAGGTGAGAAAATAGCAGGGTATAAAGAAATACCTTTCTACAGTAAACAGCACAGGCTGATCCTTAAAAACTGTGGCCACATTAATCCTGAAAATATTGATGATTACATCTCTGTCGGCGGATACCAGGCACTGAAAAAAGCCCTTACAGATTTTTCCCCAGAGGGTGTAATAAACGAAATCAAAAAGGCAGGGTTGAGGGGAAGAGGTGGAGCAGGCTTTCCTACGGCTCTAAAGTGGGAGCTCTGTAGGAAATCAAAGAGCGATAAAAAATACGTTGTTTGTAATGCAGATGAGGGAGACCCAGGGGCGTTCATGGATAGAAGCATACTCGAAGCTGATCCCCATAGCGTAATTGAAGGTCTGGCCATAGCGGCCTATTCGGTAGGTGCGGATGAAGGGTACATATACGTGAGAGCCGAGTATCCCCTGGCGGTTAAAAGATTAAGAATAGCTATCAGCCAGGCTGAGGAAAGGGGTTATCTGGGAGAAAATATATTCGGAACGGATTTTAATTTCAGGATAAATATAATGGAAGGGGCAGGTGCCTTTGTGTGTGGAGAAGAGACTGCCCTTATCGCCTCAATTGAAGGTAGGAGTGGGAGACCACGGCCACGGCCCCCTTTCCCGGTTCAATCGGGTCTATGGGGAAAACCAACTACAATTAACAATGTGAAAACCCTGGCAAGTGTAACGAGGATACTTCAGAATGGTTCGGATTGGTACCGAAAAATCGGAACTGAATCATGCCCGGGAACAGCAGTTTTCGCACTGACAGGGCAGGTATCGAACATCGGGCTGGTCGAAGTCCCAATGGGAACCACCTTGAAAGAGATAATATTTGAGATTGGAGGAGGTATTCCCAAGGGGAAAAAGTTCAAAGCGGTTCAAACCGGTGGTCCTTCAGGTGGATGTCTTCCCGCAAAGTTTTTAGACCTTCCTGTGGATTATCAATCACTCACCCAGGCTGGGTCCATGATGGGTTCCGGTGGAATGGTTGTAATGGATGAGGATACCTGTATAGTTGATGTTGCAAGGTACTTTCTGGATTTTGCCCAGAAAGAATCCTGCGGGGAGTGTGTTCCATGCAGGCTTGGTACAAAACAGATGCTCACAATCCTTGAAAATATTACAAAGGGTAAAGGAAAACCAGAGGATATTGACCTGCTGCTTGAGCTCGCAGAGGGGATAAAACTTGGCTCCCTCTGTGGACTGGGAAAAACAGCCCCAAATCCAATTCTAACAACTATTCGGTATTTTAGAGAAGAGTACGAGGCACATGTGGTAAAAAAGAGGTGTCCGGCGGTTGTGTGCAGAGAGATCATTTCCTCTCCATGCCAGCATACATGTCCAATTGAAACGGAGGCTGCCACGTACATCGGGTTAATTGCCAATGGTAAATATAAGGAGGGTTTTGAGGTAATATTGAAAGACAACCCCTTACCCTCTGTTGTTGCAAGGGTATGTCATCATCCATGCGAAACGAAATGTCAGGCAGGTAAGTGGGGCGAGCCAATTTCAATAAGAAACCTCAAGAGATTTCTTACAGATTATGCGATCAAAAACAGGCTGTACCCATTCCAGAAAAGCCGTGAATCAAAGAAATCCCCAACGAGAGAGGAGTCAATTGCAATAATCGGTAGCGGTCCGGCCGGGCTAACAGCCGGATATTTTCTCGCGGAAAAAGGGTACAATGTAACAATATTTGAGGCTTCCGAAGTGATTGGAGGTGCCCTTGCTCTATGTATACCGGAATACAGGCTACCGAGATCTATACTTGAGATAGATATAAACCATATACTTTCTTCTGGCGTTAATATTAAAACAAACACAGAAGTGGGCAATGACATCACTTTTGAAGAGTTAAAGAACAGTTATGACGCCATCTTCATAGCTACTGGAGCATATAAATCTCGGAGGCTTCGTATAGAGAATGAGGACGCAGAAGGAGTAATTGATGCCATTGAATTTCTGAAAAATGTTAATCTCAGGAAACCGGTAAGATTGGGCAGACGGGTGGGAATAATTGGTGGTGGAAATGCGGCGGTAGATGCAGCAAGGTGTGCCATCAGGCTAGATGGTGTTGAAAAAGTCACGATATTTTATAGAAGAACAATCGATGAGATGCCGGCGTTTAAGGAGGAGATAGAAGCTGCACTGGAAGAGGGAATTGAGATACAATTTCTATGTGCACCGGTAAGAATAATTACAGAAAATGGAAAGCTCAGAGAAATTGAACGTATTAAGATGGAACTCGGAGAGCTCGATGAATCGCAGAGAAGAAGGCCAATTCCGGTTGAGGGTTCTAACTTCCTAAAGGAGATTGATACTCTCATTGTTGCTATAGGGCAGGACCCGGATCTATCATTCCTTAAAAACATCAATGGTATTGAGGTATCAAGAAGACAAACGCTTGTTGTTGATCAGGAAACCCTTATAAGCAGCCTTCCGGGAGTTTTCGGGGGTGGTGATGCCGTCACGGGGGCAAATACAGTCATAGATGCGATTGCAGCGGGGCGGAAAGCCTCGGAAATGATAGATAAGTATCTATCAGGCGAAGAGCTCAAACCAGAATACAGGCTACCGAGATCTATACTTGAGATAGATATAAACCATATACTTTCTTCTGGCGTTAATATTAAAACAAACACAGAAGTGGGCAATGACATCACTT
>QMQA01000194.1 GCA_003648845.1 Candidatus Aerophobota bacterium | reverse complement strand
TTTTAATAGAGTTTGATGAAGGGTACTATTACAAGAATGATGATACGCTGGAGATGTTTAACTGCAGGTTTGAATATTACGAAGAGGATGGTGATCTGGCATCCCGGGGTGAAGCAAGGACGGCTTTTCTCTACTCCCTTAAATCGAAGCTTATAGCCATCGGTAATGTTGTTGTAGTTTCTGAGAAAAATGGGACCACTCTTAAGACAGATGAACTTCAATGGGATGGAGATAGTGAAAGGTTTAATACAGATTCATATGTGGAAATAACAAGCAGGAAAGGAGATGTTATAACTGGAAGGGGAATGGTTGCGGATATTGCGTTGAGATTTGTCAGGATAAAGCATAATGTTAAAGGGAAAATTGTAAGTGGAAAATTGTGATTGGGAGGAACTTAGAGTTTTTATAATAAAGTGCATGTTTTTGGATTTCTATTTTTCAAAAACCTCAACGTTCATTCAATTATGAAGACACAGTAGAAGTCTTGTAGATTATTTGGATTACATAGGGTAATCATAGGATGAATGTCAGGAAGCATTTACTGTGAGTAAAACGTTGTTTACTAATTCTAAGGAATCAACTTTGAATAATATCAGATTTTCTTTCGAACGAATTCCTATGGTGTTAAAGGGTTTTGTCCTTACAACTATATTAATTGGTATCCCCTTTTTTTATGTGTTTTCCGAAGAGGAGATCCATTACGGAGCTGATTCATATACCGTTGATTATGACAGAGAGATTATTTACGCGAGTGGTCATGTTTATTTTAAAAGTGGGAGTAGAAAGGTAACTTCTGCAAAGGCCAGGATTTATTACTCTGATGAGAAACAGGTAGCTCTGTTTTTTAAAAATGTGATTTTCAGGGATGATGTTGAGAATGTTACAATAAGTGGCGATGAGGGAACTGCATATTATAGAAAGGATATCTATATTATCAGGGGAAATGCACAGTTTGAGGATGATGAAAGAAAAATCTCTGCAAATAGAATAGAATACCATTCTGGATTTTACACGGTTTTTGAAGGGAACCTGAAATTTCTTGATGATCAATATGAGATTTTGGCAGATTCGCTCAAGATTGAGGAAAAGCAGGCAGTATTTTCGGGAGACCTTATAATTAAAATCAGAAAAAATAGTGACATTATATACTGTAAGAAACTCATATATAATTCTGAAAAAGGAAATGTGAGTTTTACAGGCGGCACTCTGTATGTGCCTAACAGGGAGGGGGATCCGATTATCAGCTCTGACTCCATTGTGTATGTTGAGAATGAGGGATCCTATAATTTTGTTGATAATGTATATATTAAGGGTGATAAATATATCATCAGAGCTCCATTGATAATTTATAATGAGAGTGAAGAAACCCTTTATGGAGTAGGGGGTGTTTTTACCGTAATGGGCAACAAATATATTGAGTCGGATAGGCTTAGTTATAGTCTGAAAAATTCCAGTGTTGTATTCTCAGGTAATGTGAGAGGTGTGGTGAAAAAAAAGTAAGGGGAGAAATAGTATAATTGGACCGGATTATTGTTGAAAATCTCAGAAAAAGTTTTAAGAGAAGGATGGTGGTCAAAGGAGTAAGCTTCTGGATTGAAAGGGGAGAAGTTGTAGGATTACTTGGTCCAAATGGAGCCGGTAAAACCACCACCTTCTATATGATTGTTGGATTTATTTCTGCAGATGCAGGCAGGATACTGTTCAATTCAACAGACATAACAAGAATGCCAATGTTTAAGAGAGCAAGACTTGGAATAGGGTACCTTCCTCAGGAATCTTCGGTTTTTCGTAAACTGACAATAGAGCAGAACATACTTGCTGTACTGGAGAATACAAAACTCAGCAGGAAGGAAAGAAGGGAAAGAACAAACAGGCTTCTTGAGGAACTCGGGGTAAATCACGTGAGAAAACAAAAAGCATATACACTTTCAGGGGGTGAGAGAAGAAGAACTGAGATTGCCAGAGCACTGGCTCTGGAGCCGAAGTTCCTTCTGCTCGATGAACCATTTGCGGGTATAGATCCAATTGCCGTGTTTGATATACAGGAAATTATTTCAGATTTGAGGGAGAAGGGACTTGGAATTTTAATAACGGATCATAATGTCAGGGAAACACTTAAGATAACGGACAGGGCTTATATCATGAACGAAGGCGAGATACTGGTTTCGGGAAGCAGTGAGGAGCTTATAAACAATGAGGAGGCAAAAAGAATTTATTTGGGGCTAAACTTTACCATGTAACCATTGCCTTTTATTTTGGTATAAAATATTATATTAAGTACAGGCGGGATTTGATAATCATCCAGAATAGAGAGGAGAGGAATTGGAACTCAGACCTGAAATTCAGTTAAAACAAACCCAGAAACTTGTAATGACCCCCCAGCTTCAGCAATCCATTAAAATGCTCCAATTGTCCAATCTGGAGTTACTGGACCAGATAGAGGCAGAGTTGGCAGAAAATCCGGTTCTTGAGATAGACGAGGAAAGTGAAACCAGCTCTGTGGACAATGCAATTGAGCTTCAGAAAGCTCAGGATGAGAAAATAATAAAGTACGATGAAGGGTTTGAAGATGAGCATTTTTTTGGTGATAAGTCTTTTACACAGAGTGCATATGATTCAGAAGAAGAGGATAAAAAAAGAGAGTTTCTTGAGGGTGCCGTATCAAAAGAAGAAACTCTGAGAGAGTATCTGTGGTCTCAATTATATCTTCTGGAGATCTCTGATGAGGACATGGAAATTGCGCAGAAAATTATAACTTACATAGATCCCATGGGATATCTATCAGTTCCCATGGATACGCTCTCTGAAGATCTTGGGATACCGCTGGAGAAGGCTGAACAGGTACTTAAAATTATTCAGAGTCTTGATCCTCCTGGAGTCGGTGCAAGAGATATTAAAGAATGTCTCCTTATTCAGTTGAGGAATAAGGGTGATTATCCTCTTGCTGAAAAGATTGTTATGAACCATCTAAATGAGGTGAAGCTGAACAAATACGAAGAGATTGCAAAAAAGCTTGGGGTATCGGTTAAAAAGGTGAAGGACGCCGTAAAGTTAATCTCAAAGCTTGAACCTTATCCAGGAAGACCATTTTATACAGAAGAAATCCGGTATATAATTCCCGATGTGATAATTGAAAGAAGGGATGGAGATTTTGAGGTTATACCGAATAACAGTTTTATACCGAGAATAAAAGTTAACGATTATTATCTCAGATTGCTCAGGTCCAATAAGAAGGATAAAAATCTTTCGAAATATCTTACGGAGAAAATCCAGAGGGCACAGAATTTTATTAAATCGATTAATCAAAGAGAAGAAACACTGGTAAGAGTCACAAAAGCAATCCTGGAAGAGCAGAGAGAGTTTTTTGAAAAGGGGCCCAAATATCTAAAGCCGTTAACACTTAAGGATATAGCTCAAAAGCTTGATCTTCATGAATCTACGATAAGTCGTATTACATCCTCCAAATATGTACAGACACCTTTCGGGGTTTTCCAGCTCAAATATTTCTTTTCAAATCCAATACCTTCGAGAAATGCCGGTGAGTATTCATCGAGAAGTATTAAAGAAATGATAAAGGACATTATTGAAAGTGAAGGTTCAAAAAAGCATTTGAGTGACCAAAAAATAGCTGATATACTCAACAAAAGGGGGATAAAGATAGCAAGAAGAACGGTTGCTAAGTACAGACAGGAGTTAAAAATACTTCCATCAATATTGAGGAGGCAGTAATGAACGTATCAATAACAGGTAGAAAGATTAAAATAACACCGGAGATCAGGAGTTATATCGAGAAGAAAATGAAAAAGCTCGATAATTACATTGATCATATAGTGGATTTTAAG
>QMQA01000193.1 GCA_003648845.1 Candidatus Aerophobota bacterium | reverse complement strand
TAAAACTAGAAAAAATTGCTTTAAAAAACTCTCAGCAAGCAAAAAAATTGCTTCTAAAAAAAATAAAGAAAGAGGAAAAGGAAGTAGCGGTTAAGAAAATTCAGGAAACAGAAAAAGAGGCAAAAGAGGTAGCCAACAAAAGAGCAAGGATGATAATTGCTACAGCAATTCAGCGTTGCTCTGTAGATCAGGTGGCTGATTCTACGGTATCCATCGTTCCCTTGCCCAGTGAGGAGATGAAGGGGAGAGTAATAGGAAGAGAGGGAAGAAATATAAGGACTTTTGAAGCATTGACGGGGGTAGATTTAATAGTGGATGATACTCCAGAAGCAGTAGCCATCTCATGCTTTGACCCTTTACGCCGGAAAATAGCTGAGATTTCTCTTCAAAGACTGATAGCTGACACACGGATACACCCGGCCCGAATTGAAGAAGTTGTGGAGAAAGCTAAAAAAGAAGTGGAGGAGTTAATAAAAGAGGAGGGAGAAAAAGCTGTTTTTGATCTCGGAATTTCTGATGTTTCTCCAGAAATTATTGAGCTTCTGGGAAAGCTCAAGTTTCGCACAAGTTACGGCCAGAATGTTCTCCAGCACTCAAAAGAAGTCGCTTATATAGCTGGGATTATGGCAGCAGAGATAGGTATGAACAACAATTTAGCCAAAAGGGCGGGTTTGTTACATGATATAGGAAAAGCAGTGGATCAGGAAATGGAAGGACCTCATGCTTTGATAGGAGCTCATCTTGCCAAGAGGTACGGTGAGAATCCTGAAGTTGTTCATGCTATTGGTGCTCACCATGAGGATAGACCGGCAGAAACCACTTTAGCTGTGCTTATTCAGGCTGCCGATGCTATTTCAGCCTCCAGGCCGGGAGCCAGAAAGGAAGTGCTTGAGGCTTATTTGAAAAGGATTGAATCTCTGGAAAAAATAGCCACTTCTTTTAAGGGAGTTGAAAGAGCCTATGCTGTTCAGGCAGGAAGAGAGATAAGAATTATGGTACACCCAAATAAAATTAGCGATGAGGAAGCAGTTGCTCTGTGTCGGGAAATTGCTAATAAAGTGGAGAAAGAATTAAGTTACCCGGGTCAAATTAAGGTAACCGTGATTAGAGAGTTGAGGGCTATAGAATACGCAAAGTGAAAAGAAAATCTTATAGATTAGGTATAATGGGAGGGACTTTTAATCCTATTCATCATGGGCACCTGGTGGCAGCCGAGATAATAAGAGATGAATTCAAGTTGGAAGAAGTTCTCTTTGTACCTTCGGGTAAACCTCCTCATAAAGCAAATGATAATGATGTGATAGCTCCACCCGAACATCGATGGATGATGACTGTTTTAGCGATAGCCACTAATGATTATTTTTCCGCATCCGCTATCGAAATAGAAAGGGGAGGGGAATCTTACACCACAGATACTCTGCTGGAGCTCAAAAAAGTCTATGGAGAAAAAGCCGAAATGTATTTTATTACCGGGGCTGATGCAATAGCTGAGATTTCTACCTGGCACAAAACAGAGGATTTGCCCAGACTTGCAAAATTTATTGCTGCCTCAAGGCCTGGATATAAACTGAACTGGGAAAAAATTGACCCCAGATTCAGGAAATGCACCTGTTTAATAGAGGTTCCAGCACTGGCAATCTCGTCTACGGAGATAAGACGAAGAATTCGAGAGGGTAAGACCATTAAATATCTGGTTCCCGAGGCAGTGGAAAAGTACATTTACAAAAACAGACTTTATCAGCCGGGATAGAGTGCGGATTTCTTGACCTGTAGATAAATGATAGTATAATTAGTGTTTGGAGGGGATGACATCTAAAAAGCTTGCTTTAGAGGCTACCAGAATAGCCGAGGAGAAAAAAGCCAGAGAAATTGTGCTTCTGGACCTGAGGGGTATATCTGTAATATGTGACTATTTCCTGATATGTAGTGGCGAATCTTTTATACATATGAGAACAATAGCAAGGGAGCTGGAGGAAAAACTTAGCAGAAAAGGTATTAACCTTCTCAACACAGGCGAGTATTTAAACGAGAGATGGATTTTATTAGATTTTGGTGACTTAGTTGTACATATCTTTTCTCCCGAGGCCCGGGAATACTATCAATTAGAAAGAGTCTGGGCTGATGCGAAGAGAAAAGATATTGGTGATTTTTCTCGGAAAAAGAAAGAGATAAATATCTGAGGGGGCATAGCTCAGTTGGGAGAGCGCGTCCTTGGCGTGGACGAGGTCGGGGGTTCGACTCCCCCTGCCTCCACCAGAGTAAAATACCTACCACGAAAGAGAAAGATTTGCCTTCCTTTTCGATAAGTTAAGATGGCAGGGTAACATGAATTAAGATTTTTTATCATTTTTGCCTTTATATCAGGAAAAAAGGGAGGAAGAGGATGAGAAGTGAGACTATAAAAAAAGGAGTTGAAAGAGCCCCTCATAGAGCTCTTTTGTATGCTACAGGTGTTTCTCCACAAGCCATTAAAAAACCTTTTGTTGGAATAGCCTCAAGTTTTACTGATATAGTTCCTGGTCATATAAATATGAGAGAGATAGAGAGATTTATTGAAAGAGGAGTGGAAGCGGGCGGAGGTTACCCTTTCGTTTTCGGTATTCCATCTATATGTGATGGACTGGCTATGGGTCATTCAGGTATGAGATATTCACTTCCTTTAAGGGAAATTGTAGCTGATTCAATTGAGTCTGTTGCCAATGCTCACTGCTTTGACGGTCTTGTGCTTCTCACCAACTGTGATAAGATAACCCCTGGTATGTTAATGGCAGCAGCTCGTCTGAATATTCCTGCAATAGTAGTTACTGCTGGTCCCATGCTCTCAGGAAGATACCAGACAGAGAGACTTTCCCTTGTTAGAGACACCTTTGAGGCTATAGGAAGGTTTAAAAAGGGAGAGATAGATGAGAAAAAACTTTATGCTCTTGAGATGGAAGCCTGCCCAGGTCCTGGTTCCTGCCAGGGTCTTTATACTGCCAATACCATGGCCTGTCTTACCGAAGTTATGGGGATGAGTTTACCGGAATCAGCGGCTGCACTGGCTATCTCAAGCAAGAAAAAAAGAATAGCTTATGAGTCCGGAATAAAGGTTGTGGAGCTTATTAATAAGAATATTCGTCCTCGTGATATACTGACAAAGTCAGCTTTTGAGAATGCAGTTAAAGTCGATATGGCCATGGGAGGATCTACCAATACAGTTCTGCACCTTCTGGCGATTGCCCGGGAGGCAAAAGTTGATCTCTCATTAAAGGATTTTGACAGAATAGGGAGAGAAATACCCCAACTGGTCAGTTTAAGACCGGGAGGGGATTATTTTATGGAGGATCTGGAGTGGGCAGGGGGTATACCAGCCCTGTTAAGTGTTATGAGAAATTTTCTTTCCGATTCTCTTACAGTATCCGGAAGTTCCATTATGGAAATTGCAAGGAAAGGAGTTGTTTATAATCAAGAGGTGATTAGGTCTCCGGATAACCCTTATAGAAAAGAGGGAGGGCTTGCTGTTCTTTACGGATCTTTAGCTCCGGAGGGAGCTATAGTTAAACAATCAGCCGTGGCTGATTCAGTAAGAAAGTTTAGAGGGAAAGCAAAGGTCTTTAATCAGGAAGAGGATGCAGTAGAGGCTCTTTTTAAAGGAAAAATAGAAAAGGGAGATGTGATTGTTATAAGATATGAAGGGCCACGAGGTGGTCCGGGGATGAGAGAAATGCTCTCACCCACCGCTGCTGTGGTAGGAATGGGTCTTTCTGATTCAGTAGCTCTTATCACCGATGGACGTTTTTCGGGAGGAACAAGAGGTCCCTGTATTGGACATATATCTCCTGAGGCAGCAGCAGGCGGTCCTATCGCT
>QMQA01000192.1 GCA_003648845.1 Candidatus Aerophobota bacterium | reverse complement strand
TTAAGGAAACAACAGTCAGTCTGCGGGGGCGCAGCTGAGAGATTACCGCCCTCTCACTTTCGGCCTCCATTTCGCCTTTGACCCTTCTTCCTCCTGGATCAACGGCTACATAGATATAACTTGGCATCCTGAGCTCCCTGAATTAAATACCACCTGTTACTCTCACCATTTCCTCCAGGGTGCTCTCTCCCTTTATCACCTTGGCAAGAGCATTCTCCTTCAAAGGAATCATTCCTTTTTTTAAGGCCAGCTCTTTAATCTCAACATCGGAGGCTCTTTTTATTATCAGCTGCCTTATATCATCGTCAATTTCCAGAGCCTCCATCACTGCCATTCTTCCTTTATAACCGGTGTTATTGCAAACATCACAACCTTTTGCACGATAAAAAACCACATCTTCGGGAGAGTTTTTAACACCCAGCTCCCTTAAAAGCTCTGGAGAGGGATGATAAGGTTCGGCACATTCCTTGCAGATCCTGCGCATCAGGCGCTGAGCACCTACAAAAATGAGAGAGCCGGCTATTAAAAAAGGTTCAATCCCCATATTAAAAAGCCTCGTTATTGCTCCTGCAGCATCATTGGTATGGAGAGTGGTAAACAAAAGGTGTCCGGTAAGAGCAGCTTTAACTCCTATATCTGCTGTTTCAAAATCCCTCATCTCCCCCAGCATTATTATGTCAGGGTCCTGTCTCAAAAAAGCCCTCAGGGCCCGGGCAAAAGTTAAACCTATCTCTTCATTAACCTGGACCTGATTTACTCCTTCCTGTTCATATTCCACAGGGTCCTCGATGGTAATTATATTCTTGTCAGGAGTGTTAAGAGCTCTTATAGCTGCATGAAGAGAGGTAGATTTACCAGAGCTGGTGGGACCTGTTAGAATAATCATTCCGTAAGGCTGTTTGATGGCTCTCTGGTATTTCTCCAAAACATCCCTTTCCAATCCCAGTTTATCAATAGTAAGTCCCATAAGTTGAGCTTTGTCAAGAAGACGCAAGACTACCTTCTCTCCAAATCGGGTGGGAACAGTGGAAACCCTGAAATCTATATCCCGGTTGTAAGCCTTAACCCTGAACCTTCCATCCTGGGGAAGACGACGTTCTGCAATGTCCATCTCGGAAAGAATCTTTACCCGCGATATTACCGCATTCTGCACTCTTTTTGGCAGATTCATAACCGGGTACAAAATCCCATCAATGCGGTATCTAACCTGGAGTTTGCTCTCAAAGGGTTCCAGATGAATATCACTGGCTCTTTCTCTTATACCTCGAGAAAGAATCATATTTACCATCTTAATGATGGGGGCCTGCTCGGCTTCGTGAAGGAGCTCATCCAGATCAACTCTTTCCTCTCCTCCAACAACCGTTAAAGTATCATCACCTTTGGATTCTTTAATAAGGGCGGAGATATTTTTCTCTGCTTTGCTGGAAAAATAATCAGCTATGACCTGTTCAATCTCGGTGGGTGTTGCCACTATGGTCTGGATATTGTAGCCAGTTCTTGCCCGGAGAGAGTCTATAAGTAGCACATTTAAAGGGTCAGCTGTTGCAATGGTTAAACTATTCCCTGATTTTGCCAGAGGAACTACTTTTTCCCGGCGGATAACCTCTTCGGGAAGAGTTTCCATTACTTCAGAGTCCAGCTTATAGTTACTCAATTTAACATGGGGAATTCCCAGTTGCTTGGCAAGGCCAATTACAAGTTGCTCCTCGCTAACAAGACCCAATTTTATCAATGCATCGGCAAGACTGCCTCCATGTTGTCTTTGATACAGTCTGGCTTTTTTTAAATCATTTTCCTCTACGAAGTTCTCCTTAAGAAGAACTTCTGCCAGACTCATCCTAACAAGTTTTGCCATTGCAGTCTCTCTGCTTTAAAGATATCATACAGGCTCAGAATGTCAAGAACATAGCTTTAGTCTCTCCAAAAGTCTTTTTAGACAGACCAGCTGCGCAGATTTTAAGACGATCTACTCCAGATTAGCGTGGCGCAGCATAATATCCTCAGCGCTTATCTTTAGTTTTTTAACAATTGCACTGATAACACCCTCCAGAAAAATAAATGCCCCCTGCTCAAATAAAGAACCTGCAACCTGCTTGCTTTCAATCTTTCCAGGTGAGAGTTTGGTAGGTCCGGATATTGCAATCTTTCCGTCGGCTAACTTCCCCATGGGTGAGCTTTCATTAGCAGTGATGAGGTAGGTATATGCTCCGGCTTTTTTAGCGGTCATTAGAATATCGTGCGAGCACCTTGTTTCTCCCGAGCCTGAGATTATAACAAGAAGATCGCCAGCTCTGATAGCTGGAGTGGTTGTCTCGCCCACCACATATGCTGTAAATCCCAGCTGCATAAGTCTCATAGCAAAAGCTCTTATTACAATTCCCGATCTTCCAGCCCCGCCAACAAAAACTCTTTTTGATGATAGTATCATCTGGATAAATCCAGCTGCATCATCCTCGCTTAATGAAGATAATACCCTGTTAATCTCTGAAAGGATTCTTTTTATATGGTCATTTATATCTATTCTCTCCTCATCCACAGATTTAGATTTTGCGCTTTCTAACATCTAAAAAACCTTCCTTTCTGGAAATTATTCAAGTTAATAATAATCCAAAATCAAAAGGATGCAAGAGGTTAAAAGTTGACCGGGAGATTTTTTGGGCTAAGTTAATATAAGAAGGAGATTAAAATGAAATTAGATGAATTTGACTACGAGCTGCCAAAAAAATCAATTGCTCAATGGCCCTTTTTTCCAAGGGACAGGTGTCGGCTCTTAGTATTGCATAAAGATGGGAAAATTGAACACAGGATATTTTACGAGATTAGAGAGTATTTGAGAGAAGGGGATGTTCTGGTGATAAATACCACCAGGGTCATCCCGGCAAGACTTTTAGGATACAAAGAAAAAACAGGAGGAAAAGTTGAGATATTTCTGCTTAAAAAGATAAACAGGGGAAGATGGGAGTGTATTTTAAAGCCCTTCGGGAAAATTAAAGAAGGCACAACAGTGATTTTTCCTGAAACAGACCTGAAAGCAAAAGTTATCGAGAAAAAAAAGGGGGGGACAGGAGTTGTTGATTTTACAAGTTCTTCACCCCTTGAGGAGAATTTATTTAAGGTGGGACAGATTCCTCTTCCACCTTATATAAAAAGAAAAGGGGGGCCTACTTTTGAGGATAAAAAAGAATACCAGACAGTATATGCTCGAGAGCCAGGTGCAGTAGCAGCACCTACAGCGGGACTTCACTTTACTCCTGAGCTTTTAAGTGAAATTAAAAAAAGGGGGGTGCAGGTAGCTGAGATAGTTCTTCATACCGGATGGGCCAGTTTTTTCTTATTAAAAGAACAGGAGATAGAAAAAAATCAGCTTCCTTCTGAATATTTCAGAATTCCACCAGCTACAGCAAAAAAGGTAACAGCATCCAAGGAAAAAGGAGGCAGAGTTGTGGCTGTTGGCACCACAACTGTTCGAGCTCTGGAGACAAACTCATCTGAAAAGGGCCTTTTAGCTGGAGAAGGGTGGACTGAACTTTTCATCTACCCTGGATATAAGTTTAAAATAGTTGATGCCCTTGTAACTAATTTTCATCTTCCCCGCTCATCTTTGCTCCTTTTAACCTCTGCTTTTGCAGGAAAAGAAAAACTTATGTGTGCTTATAAACAGGCTCTTGTTAAAGGTTACCGTTTTTTATCTTATGGTGATGCCATGCTGATTATTTGACATCCCTGGATTTATTGATATTATTTACCCACAAAAAGGTGCGGGTTTGGAATTTAGTATAAGCAGCGAGGATACCTCAACGAGAGCAAGGACTGGAGTTATTTCAACCCCGAGGGGCAGGTTTGAAAC
>QMQA01000191.1 GCA_003648845.1 Candidatus Aerophobota bacterium | reverse complement strand
GCCTTCTTCAGAAAAAAACAAGGTAGAGATTAAGGGTTGGATTTCAGGTGTGAAAGTAAGCAGGTTCTAACATACAATCATACGGCGATTTGCCAACTCTCCCCAACGTGACTTAAAGAAACTTTATCTCCTAATGCCTCACGGATTCTGATAAAAGCCGGGATTCCTGTGCAGTGAGAGAGAACAAGCTTTTTGATGTTGAACTCACGGAGAGCGGCAATTGTTTCATCAATTCTTTTATTGCTGGCATTCTTAAGATGGGTACCGCCTAAGATAAAAGAGAAATCTTTTTTCCCGGTGAGCTCCACCACGTATCTCAGAGTGTTAATCAGACCGGAATGAGTACATCCCAGAATCAGCAACAGTCCTGATGTTGTATTTATTATCAGGGCCTGGTCATCTAAGAGTTTATCTTTAGCCCAATTGTTACCTGATTTTATATAAAACTCTTCTGGTACTTTTTCAAAAAAGGTTTTTCTGGGAATTTCTCCGGTTAAAAGTGTATTTTTATTTATCCAGAAAGGTTGAGTATTAAAGATAAAATTTGATCTGTCTTTTTTCAGTAAAGATTTGGGATATCCTATGTATCTTGTTTTTCCTGTCTTTAGTTTTCTATACTTTGGCTGGAAAATATCAGGGTGGGCGTACACCTTAGCTGTGTTGCACTCTTTTAAGACTCTTTCCATTCCTCCGGTATGATCGTAGTGACCATGACTTAAAACAACTGCGTCAACTGATTTTAGGTCTATATTTAAAATTTTAGCGTTATGTGCTATAGCAAGTCCCTGTCCACTATCAAACAAGATATTTGTTTTTTCTGTTTCAATTAAAAAGGAAACACCATGCTCGGCCAGAAGGTGTGGTTTTTCTACAATATCATCACACAGGACGGTAATTTTAATATAGTTTTGCATGAGCTACTGCTTTTTATTTTTTATTTTTAATATCATTCTGGTGTAATCAGCAAGCTGCTCCAGCTTATCCCTGATTTTATCTTTTTTATTTTTAGCGGCATAGTCTATAATGAGTATTCCATTCAGGTGGTCAATTTCATGTTGCAGGGTTCTTGCAAGAATACCCTCTGCTTTAATTATTCTCCTCTTACCTTTTTCATCTATTCCTTGTAGTTTAATTTTTTCGAATCGGGGAACCTTAACAAATACCTCAGGGATGCTCAGGCAACCCTCGGTAAGAATAACCTCTCCTTCTTTTTCCAGGATTAAAGGATTAGCCAGCTGCAGGAGAGTGCCATCTATTCTTACCGCTATAAGCCTTCGGGAAAAGCCTATTTGAGGAGCGGCAACTCCTATAGCGCATCTGTCAAATAATATCTCTGTCATTTGGGAAAATATCTCTTTTTCTCTTTTTCCTATTTTTTCTACCGGCTGACAGATTCTCCTTAGAATAGGATCACCGTACTTTCTAATCCAAGCAGCCACTTTTTCTCTCCTTGTAGCTTAAGTTTTATGAGAGATCGGTCTTTGGAATACCGTATCCTTTCCCCTGCCCAGGGCGACACAGACTTTCTCCTCCTTTAAGTTCTCCTTTCAATAGTTTATCGATTACCTCATCTATTTTTCCCTGTACGCCAAGTAAAGTTTCAATCCCTTTTTGGGCAAACAGATTCTGTGCTCGTTTCCCCATGCCTCCGCATACAATACAGTCAATACCCCGTTTTTGAAAAAAATCCGGCAGGAATCCTGGATGGTGACCGGGATTGGGAATTTCTTCTCTTTTTATAACCTTCCCTCCCTCCAGGTCAATAATTGTAAAAGACGGACATCTACCAAAATGAACAGAAACAGTGCCTTCATCTGTAGAGATTGCTATTTTCATTTTTCCTCCTGTTTTTTTAAAAGATTTATGCTTTTTCCTTTAGCCTTTCAATCTCCTCTATGACATTAGTAACTACCCGATTCATATCTTCCCATCCCAAATTCCCCTTGTGAGCAACAACAAAAGGTTCTCCTTTATCTCCAGAATCTACAATTTCAGGCCTAAGAGGTATTTTCCCCAGAAAGGGAACACCGAACTCTCGGGCAGACTTTTCTCCACCCCCCGTCTTGAAAAGCGGGATTTCTTTCCCGCAGTGTGGACAGGTAAGTCCACTCATATTCTCGATAATTCCAATTATAGGAATTTTGAGAGCCCGGGCAAAGTTCACCGCCTTGCGAGAGTCAAGAAGAGCCACCTCTTGAGGAGTTGTCACTATAATAGCTCCTGTGAGATCGGGAATAAGTTGGGCAACGCTTAAAGGCTCATCTCATGTTCCTGGAGGAGAGTCGATAATTAGGTAATCTAATTTTCCCCAGTCAACATCTGCCAGGAATTGACCAATGAGTTTCATCTTTAAAGGTCCTCGCCAGATAACCGGAGTGTCGCTATTTTTTAAAAGAGGAGAAATACTGACCATTCTAACTCCTGGGGGAACGAAAATAGGTTCTATAGTAGTAGCGTCAGGCAATATTCCCAGTCTCTTTCCTTCAGCTCCTACCATTTTGGCTATGTTAGGCCCATGAATATCAACATCCAGAAGACCTACTTTTTTATCTTGATAGGCTAAACTGAAGGCAAGGTTAGTTGCTACTGTGCTTTTCCCCACTCCTCCTTTTCCACTTATGATGAGCAATTTATAGGAGATTTTTTTCATATTTTCTCTTATCTTTTCCTGCTGCATTTTCTGTGACGATGCCATCTGGTGAGTTTTCTCTGCCATTTTTCTAAAACCTCCAGTATACCTTTATTTTTCTTCCAGCTCTTTTATTTTTGTCTTTATTTGTTCTAATTGTTTTTCAATTGTTTGAGCCTGTCTTTTAAGCATGGCAAGCTCTTGTTCTTTGGACATTTGAGGGGCTGTTGGACCCATCTGTCCGGGTCCATAAGGAGTTTGGAAAAAACCCATGCCCATGCCACGTCCCATCCCTCTTCCTCCACCCATTCCTCTTCCCATTCCCATGCCACCCCCCATCCCAAAATGAGCACCTACGCTGGGACCTATAGTAGATTTAAGCTCGCCCTTTTTGTATTTCTCTATAACATCTCTTACTGTACCAGAAGCTCCCACTATAATTTTTATTCCTGCAGCGGATAGAGTTTGAAAAGCGTTGGGGCCAACATTACCGGTTATAACAGTATTCACTCCTTTTTGAGCTATCATCTGAGCGGTAGCGATGCCTGCTCCACCCCCAGCTTGAATGTTGGGATTTTGAACTACTTCAAACTCCATAGTTTCAGGATTTACAATGATAAAATACTGGCATCTACCAAATCGGGGATCTATCTGAGAATCTAAATTCCCTCCTGTAGAAGTTACAGCTATCTTCATAAATTTTTTCCTCCTTATATGATTTTAAGGTACAAAAAAAGGGGCATGTAGCCCCTTTTTTTGTACCTTCATTTCTCCAGCTGGGCTATTTGCTTTTTGATCTCCTCCAGTTGCCCTTTTAAATATTCAGCCTGGTTGCGGAGAAACTGTAGTTGCTGTTCCCTGTCGGGCTGTGCACCTGGTGCAGGAGAATAGCCAGGTGGTATTGCCCCGGGGTAAGACATCTGACCCGTCTGCATAGCCTGCCACCAATTCTGAGCCTGAGGTGTAGGCCATGTTCCAGTTAGAAGATAGGTTGCACCGGGGCCCATCCCTGTGGGGGATGTACCTAACCAGCCTGGAGAAAATCCAAATCTCATCCAACCGGGAAGACCGGTTAAATAGTACATATATCTATGTCTGTATCCTGGCATAAGTATCCCTCCTCTCTTTTTTATTTTGTCAAAGATAAAAAATTATCTCCTCCTGCCTGTCCTAAACCAGGTCAGGAGGAGAATGGTTTATCAGGATTTTTCCAGCTCCTCT
>QMQA01000190.1 GCA_003648845.1 Candidatus Aerophobota bacterium | reverse complement strand
GATATGGGGATATGACGGCAGGTGCGGTAATTGCAGCAATATTTCCGGTTGTTCTGGCTTTAATATTTCAAAAGTACCTTGTTCGTGAACTTACCGCCGGTAGTGTGAAAGGTTGAAAGACATTTAATCTAAAAATTGCTGAGTGCTTGAGATTACTTATCAGGCTTTCACAAACTCATTGTATTTTTTTTCCTCACCAATGGTTGTATTTTCTCCATGACCTGTGTATACAATGGTTTCATCGGGGAGTGTATAGAGTTTTTCTCTGATGCTTTTTTCCAGTTCTTTAAAGGAGCCCATTGGAAGGTCTGTTCTTCCGACCGATCTGAAAAACAGTGTGTCTCCCGAGAATAGGGCCTTCCCAACCTTCAAAGATATACTTCCTTTAGTATGCCCTGGAGTATGTAACACTTCTATCGGGATCCCCCCTATCTCAAGCTTATCTCCTTCGTTGAGTAAAATATCTGGCATGACAGAAATAAACGGCATTTCTACCATTTCTGAAAGATTTAATTCAGGATTGACCAGTACCTGGTATTCATCCCTGTGGCATGCAAGTTTTGTATCGTATCTTGATTTGAGATCGTTGTTCGCACCTATGTGGTCATAGTGTCCATGGGTGTTTATAATGTGAAGGAGCTTTCTTCTTCCAATTACAGGATATATAAGCTCAGGGTTACCACCTGGATCGATTACGACTGCTTCGGTCTCGTTTCTTATTATGTAGCAATTTGCACCCAGAAGACCCACAACCTTTTTAATGATTTCCATCTTTTATCTCACCTTCGGATTTCTAAACCATATCTTTTTAAGGTAACCGTATTTGGTAAAGAGCCAGCACATGAAAAGATATTTTACAGCAGCTAGAGCTTCTTTACGGAAGAATCAAGTATTATTGTCACAGGTCCGAAGTTGTTCAGTTTTACCTCCATTATTTCACGGAACTTTCCCTCTTTTACCGGAATGTTGTATCTGGATAGCTCCTCTATCACTGACCTGTAAATATGTACAGCTTTTTCGGGCTCAGCTGCTCTTGTAAAACTTGGCCTTCTTCCTTTTCGGGTATCTGCGAGGAGGGTAAATTGGCTTACTACCAGTATTTCACCATTTATATCAAGCAGAGATCTATTCATCTGCCCCCTATCGTCGGGGAAGATTCTTAGATTTGCAACTTTACCTGCAATATATTTTGCATCCTCCTCTTTATCGTCGGTGGATACACCGACGAGTAGTAGTATACCCTCTCCAATTGCAGAAATTCTTTTCCCATTTACCAGTATCTCTGCTTCTTTGACCCTCTGTACAAGACCGATCATTTTTTACTATTATTTTTCCTTTTCTGCCTGTTCTCGTCTCCGCATTGTTTCTTTTATCACATCTTCCGCTATTTTCCCACTTATTGGTTCATAGTGTGAGAATTCCATCTCGAATGAGCCTGTACCTGATGTTAGTGATTTTAACTCTATTGCATATCTCAGTAATTCAGCCTGGGGAACTTTTGCCCTGATAACCTGTAACCCTCCACCCAGGCTATCCATACCGAGTACTCTTCCCCTTTTAGAGTTCAGATCGCTCATTATGTCACCTGTATATTTCTCGTCAACATAAACAGTAAGGTCCATTATTGGTTCGAGAAGTGTGGGTTTTGCCTTTTCCATGGCAAGCTTAAAAGCCTGTCTCCCTGCTATTTTAAAAGCCAATTCGGAGGAATCAACCTCATGATAGCTACCAAAGACCAGGGAAACTTTTACGTCAACTACAGGATATCCAGCTACTACTCCCTCCTCCATCGCTTCTCTAACTCCCTTTTCCACACCGGGAATGTACTGTTTTGGGATTACTCCACCGACAATTTTATCTACAAACTCGAATCCTCCGCCTCTTGGCAGCGGTTCTATTTCCAGAAATACCTGCCCGTACTGTCCATGGCCACCGGTCTGTTTTTTGTGCTTGTAATCGGCTTTTGCCGGAACGGTTATTGTTTCTCTATAGGCGATCAGAGGTGTGGATGTTACGTAATCGATACCGTAATTTTCCTTTATCTTTGAAAGAATGATATTGAGGTGTAGCTCTCCCATGCCAGAGATGACGGTTTCTTTTGTTTCCTTGTTGTATTCTACTTTAAAAGAAATGTCTTCCTCGGCTGCTCTCTGAAGAAGGGAACTCAGTTTATCCTCTTCTTTCTTGTTCTTTGCCTTTATTGCTACACTGTAAACAGGATATGGGAGAACCATCTCTGGGAATACGACAGGTCTGTCTGTGGAGGATAGTGTATCTCCTGTTTCTGCATATGGGAGTTTTGTAAGGGCTATAATATCACCTTCTTCAGCATCCCTTTCAAGAGAATTCTGGGTTTTGCCAAAGGGTTTAAATATCTTTGAGAGCTTTTCTTTCTTATCTTTTGTTGTATTCATAATCTCCTGTTCTGCCTTTACAGTGCCCGAAAAAACCCTCACATATGAAATCTTACCGGCAAATTGATCTATTACTGTTTTAAAAACCAGACCTGTAAACGACTCATCTTTGCTGCATTTTATCTCAACTTCTTTGCTTTTATCGTTGGCATCAAATGCCTTGATTGTTTCCCTGAAATTAGATGGAGGTGCAATTTCCTTTATTATTCTTGCAGCCTCTGTTATACCAATGTTCATTGCGCAGCTTCCCACAAGTACAGGTACAACCTCCCTCGATTCTATTCTTTTCCTGAGACCCTCAACTATCTCTTCCTGTGTTAACTCTTCTCCTTCGAGGTATTTTTCTGTAAGCTCGTCTGTTGATTCCGCACTGATCTCTATAAGATTATTTCTCAGAGACTCAACCTCCGATTTGAGATCGTCTGGTACTGGGGATTTTTTACCGGATTTTGATTTTTCTTCGTAGATGTAAGCTTCCATACCAAGTATATCTACGACGCCTTTAAAATTATTTTCAGCACCTATGGGAAGCATTAATGGAAGAACGTTTGTTTTGAGATTTTGTTTTATATTTTCAAGAGTATTGTTAAAGTCTGCATGCTCTTTATCCATCTTATTAATAAAAATGATTACTGGCAGGTTGAGCTTTTTGGCTCTGTTCCAGTTTTTGGTGGTTTCGATCTCTATTCCTCTTACGGCATCCACGAGCATGAGAGCTGAATCGACTCCATAGAGACACGATACTACCTCTCCTGCAAAATCTGCAGAGCCAGGTGTATCGATGATAGTAAAGTTTGTGTCCTCATGTTTGAAGTTGAATATGGTCGATTTAATGGATATTTTCCTCTTTATTTCTTCCTCATCATAATCACTTAGCGATTTTCCATCATCCACCCGTCCCAGTGTATCAACTATCCCAAGATCATACAGGAGATGGTCAATGAATGATGTCTTGCCAACTGAAGTATGACCGACAAGAGCTAGGTTGATCTTCTTCATTTTTTACCCCCTGGAGAATTAAACGTATCCACACTATACTGTCGCAGCAATTATGTGTCAAGATTTTCATTGTACTGTTGAATGCTGCTTATATCCTGTAAAGCATGTTGAGTGAAAAGTACGGATAAGTACTTGTTTTAAAAAAACCAGCCATTTTAAAATGGTATGTTTTAAATTTTGCAAAGGCCTTACCCTGGTTGAAATTTAACTGGTTGTATATTATTTTATCTTTTATGAAAAAACAATCACTGCATACTTTTCTGCTGATTATTATTAGCCTTTTTGTACTTACCTCATGTGCAACCCTATCCAGTAAAGATATAAAAAATATCCAGAAAGTGGATAAAAAAATAGAGGAGGATTTTGAGAGTAGTATCGAAAACCAGGATTTTTTTAATGCATGTAAGAACTTTATCGAGTATACAAAAAATTTTAAGGATGAAAAAAGAT
>QMQA01000189.1 GCA_003648845.1 Candidatus Aerophobota bacterium | reverse complement strand
TTGTCTGTCGTTTTATTTCATATTCGAGAGCTCTTTTAACATTTGCGAAAGAGTTCATATTTTTAATTTCTTGTTTTATTCCCAGCTCTTTCTCACCGACCTTTCTCATCGAAATATTCACATCAACCCTCAACTCCCCCTTTTCCATATTACACTCCGAGACGCCGGTGTACTGCATTATCTCCTTTATTGCCTGCAAAAACTCATAAGCCTCCTCAGGAGTTCTTATATCCGGTTCTGTAACAATCTCAAGCAACGGTATTCCGCACCGGTTGTAGTCAATATAGCTTGGGCCATGCGGATCTTCATCATGGATCAGTTTACCAGCATCTTCCTCAAGATGGGCTCTGATTATCCCGATTCTTTTTATTTTTCCATCACTTCCCGTAATCTCCACATATCCATTCACATTGAGAGGATATTCATATTGTGATATCTGGTAAGCTTTGGGCAGATCTGGATAGAAGTAATTCTTCCTTGCAAACACAGAGTATTCACGAACTTCACAGTTAAGCGCAAGTCCGGCTATAATTGCTTTTTTTAATGCCTCTTCATTCAATACCGGCAGGGCTCCGGGCAACCCAAGACATACCGGACAGGTATTCGAGTTTGGCTCTTTTCCATATTCAGTACTGCAGCTGCAGAAGGTTTTAGATCTGGTGTTTAACTGTACATGGATTTCAAGCCCAATTACAGCTTCATAGAGCATTTCAACTCCCCACAGTTTTTCGGTTTGCAAATAGCTCAATTATATTGAGAGTTATCCTATATTTTCACTGCCTAAGAACTCACACATCAAATATCTTTTTTGCCATACAATGATTATACTCTATCCCATTTCTTTTTCCACCACTCTGGATGCCCTGAATATCAGGTCTTCCCTGAAGTGGTTTGCAATTATCTGTAATCCGACGGGAAGACCTTCCTTAGTCTTGCCGCATGGGACGGAACTCGCAGGCAGACCTGCAAGATTCACCGGAACAGTATATATGTCGGAAAGGTACATCTTCAGTGGATCATCGACGAGTTTACCAATCTCCCATGCCGGTACCGGCGATACCGGAGTTAATATCAACTGAACCTCATCAAATGCTCTTTTGAAATCCTCTCTTATCAGCGTTCGTGCCTTTTGTGCCTTCAGATAGTATGCATCGTAGTATCCAGAGCTAAGAGTAAAAGTGCCAAGCATTATCCTGCGTTTCACCTCTTTTCCAAAACCAGAGCTCCTGTTTATTTTGTAAAGTTCCTGAAGATCATCTGTTTCCACAAACCATCTTCCATATCTGATCCCATCGAATCTCGCCAGATTTGAAGATGCCTCAGCCGTGGCGATTATATAATAAGTGGCTACCGCATATTTTGTGTATGCAAGACTTAGTCTTTTTGTCCTGATGCCAGCTTCCTCCAGCACCTTGATACCCTGTTCAACCCTTTCTCTTACCTCTGGATCAAGCCCTTCTCCAAAATACTCCTCCGGTATACCCGCAACAAGACCCTTTACTCCCTTATCAAGGCAGCTCTGAAAGTCTGGAACAGGTTCATCGGCACTTGTTGAATCTTTACTGTCAAATCCCGCTATACAATTCAGAAGGATTGCTCCATCCTCTACAGTTTTTGTAATAGGCCCGATCTGATCAAACGATGATGCATACGCTACCAGTCCATACCTTGAAACCCGGCCATAAGTGGGTTTTATCCCAAAAACCCCGCACATAGAAGCTGGCTGCCTGATTGAGCCTCCCGTATCAGATCCTAGAGCCGCAATGGCAAGGTTTCCCGCAACAGCAGCCGCTGGACCTCCGCTTGAACCACCTGGAACACGGGTTCTGTCATGGGGATTCCTAACAGCCCCAAAGGCACTGTTTTCATTACTCGAACCCATGGCAAACTCATCCATATTGAGCTTGCCGCAGGGTATACCACCATTCTTTTTCAGATAGATTATGGAAGTGGCATCATAGGGAGAAATATATCTATCAAGGATCTTCGAACCACAGGTTGTATTTTCACCTTTAACATTTATCACATCCTTTATTCCTATTGGTACACCTTCGAGTAATGTATCTCTCCAGAAATCTTTTTTTATGTATTCCTCTATACGATTGAGATCAAAGGAGATATATGCATTTAATGGGGACTCATTTTCTCTATCCTTTTCTATAGCATCATAAATATCCTCGACAATCTCTGCCGGTGTAACCTCTCCAGATTTTAATTTCTTTCTTAATTCTGCTAAACTCAGTTCATTCAAACCCATTTAATCTTCCCGCAAATAAAAAACTTTAGAAATCCGATACCTCTAAATCCCAACATGTACAAAATACACTTCAAGGCATTACACTATTCTGGGCACGACAAAATGCCCCTTTCTCCATTTTGGTGCAAGTTTTTGAACACTCTCCACGTCAAAGCTCTCACCGACTTCGTCATTTCTCATAACATTCTTCAGCTCAAGTGTATGTGAAGTAGGTGTTATTTCATCAAGATCAAGCTCGGAGAGTACGTTCATGTACTCAATTATCCTTCCGAGCTGATCTTTCATTTCTCTTTTCTCCTCTGGATCAAGATACAGCTTCGCCAGCTCTGCAACCCATTCTATAGTGCTATCATCTATCAATTTTATCTCTCCCGCCTATATCTATTGGTTACAATCAATTTTCTTTCTCGAGTGGAGCGTACTTTAATATAAAACTCATTTTTTTTCCATCGTCAAACTCTATTAGCACTACATCTCCATCTTTTTTCCAGACTCTACCACTTCCATACACACCATGAATTACCCTATCACCCACTTCAACCTCCTCCGGTTTCAGTGTTTTTTTGCTTATCGTTTCAACACCGGATTTTCCAGGGTTATCAGAATACGTCATCTTAATCCTATTTTCCCTGGTATAATACGTAATATCGGAGTTCAAACTTTCCTTTTTTGTTCCAAGTGTATTTTGATAATCTCCAAAAGAATAATCGCCGTATACTATCCCCACCTCATATGGATCAAAATGGCTATCTTCCTCGAGAAGTTCAGGTGGAATATCCCTGATAAAACACGATACATCCCGCTCTACAGTTCTCCCAAAAAGTTTTCGTCTCTTTGCAGCTGTCATGAAAAGTTTTTCCATAGCTCTAGTCATGCCTACATAACATAATCTTCTCTCTTCCTCAAGCTCAGCTCTTGTATCACTTGAAAGATAATGTGGAAAGATTCCTGCTTCCATCCCAACCATAAAAACAACTGGAAACTCCAATCCCTTTGCATTGTGAAGCGTTATAAGCAGTACCGCATCTGCGCCTTCACCAGCCTCATCTATACTCTGATAGAGACTTGCATCATTTACATAATCCTCTATTCTTGCCTCAGGGTAAGTTTTGAAATACTCCTCAATGGCGTTGTAGAGCTCTTCAAGGTTTCTTATCTTTTCAATCTTGTTATTTTTTCTCAACCAATCAAGATACCCAGATTTTAAATAAAGTTCTTTTATAAACTCAGTGGGGGGCAGTTCCGACATTGCTGTCCTCAATTCCAGAAGAAGATTAATAAAACCACAGACCTGCTTCCTTTTTGAGACAGGAATGGTCACTTTCTCTCCAGTATCAATAAAATCTCCAGAGTACAGAAAAGATTCGTCTTTACCTGACGATAAGTTGTTCGAATACGCATCTTCAGCATTCTTCTTTGAATTTTCTTCCTCTGAAACCATGCTCTTTAAAGCAAAAACAGGTATACCCCTGTAAACAGTGCTTTTGAGTATCCAGTCAAGTGTTTTCTCTCCGATTCCCCTTGGTGGTTTTGAGGCAATTCTTCTAATCGATACTTCATCATATGGATTGATCAGTATTTTCAGATAACCGAAAATATCCTTTATTTCTTCCC
>QMQA01000188.1 GCA_003648845.1 Candidatus Aerophobota bacterium | reverse complement strand
GTGAGGAATAAGAGAAGCTGGTGCAGGTTAAAAAGAGCAGAAAAGATAAACAGAATATTTTCAGCCATTTTTTTAATTTTTTTAAAGCCATTTTTCTCCCCTCTGTTGAATACCGCACCTGGCGGTGATGCCTTTTCTTTTATATTCCACAGCTTATAGTTACGGTGAACTCGTCCTCATACTCCTCTGCCGGGGTGAGGGTATCCACTTTAACCTTGTTCCACAGGTAAAAATTCATAACAAGCGGGCCCTGAGTGTAGTTGTATACCAAACTGTTGAACTGGTCTCCTGCCTGGAGAAACTCAGATGGTATCACTCTGGATCTGTCTTCTTGTCCCCTTTTTTCTGTTACAAAGGCATACCATGTACCGAGAGATGAGCCGGTGTCACTTTTCAGTCCCCTGGAGCCACTGATGGTGAGTTTAAATCCCTCTTTTCCATTGGCGTGAACGGTGAGCTTGAAAAATTGAGCCAGATAAGTCTGGGGAGCACGGATGAACCAGTTCATCTCGGTGGCGGTTATGTCTGCATTTATCCAGGGCTCTATCCGGGCCTTTATCCTGGGTGTAATCTGATGAGTGTCGGCTACATCAAAATGATAAGGAACGCTGCAACTGACCTGAGCCTCCTCATCCTTAGCTTTTGTCCAGCCATCCCGGGAACTTTTATACACTTCGGCAAAGCCGAGGTTGGCAAGCAAAAGCAACATCCCAGCTCCTGTCACCCAGCACAGCTTCATAGTTTTCCACCTCTTATAGAAATATTACTATTTTACTTTCAGGGGTATTTTTTTACTTACCTTGCTGTCGTTCTTTCCAAAGGTAAGATTGACTTCAACGAGATACTCACCCGGGGAAAGTGGTTCCTTGGTGAGGAAACTTATCCTGGTGGTCTGTTGAGGAAAAATAAGTATTTTACCCCCCGCAAGCTCCCCTTCCCCAAGGGATTTGCCTTCTGTATCCAGTATGCTCAGTTTTCCTTTAACCTCAAGATGGGTATTTCCTGTATTTTTAATTTCCACTTTTATATCTGCAGGTTCCTTGCTGGAGATATCGGTAGTAAGGACTTCAAGGGATTCTGTTAATGTCCCTGTAATTCCAATCATGGCGGGAACTCTAATTTCAAACTGGCTGCTGCTTTTACTCTGGTCTTTTTTAGTGGTTTGAAAAACAAGATCAGCATATCTTTCCCCTTTAACATTTCTGGGAACTTTAATGCCTACTCTGATTACCTGGCTTCTATTAGGGGCTATTATAAAACGCTCGGGACTCACCTTTAACCAATCTGTGCATGAGAGTCCATCCAGGATAGATACTTTCTCTTTCCCGTTGCTTTTTGGGGAAATTTTTTCCACACCAACTTGAACAGCAACAGGAGCATTTTCATTATTCTCTGCTACTACCAGCATGCTGCGAAATCCGCCTGCGGGAATCTCTGTAACAAGTGATTCGGTGTTTAAAGTGAGGGCAGGAATTTCTCCCTCTGGCATATCTTTATCAGCGTATTCTTTCCCTATAACGAAACCTTTCCTTATAATAGCTGGTCTTCTACCCTCAGCATACTCCAGTAAAGCCTCAGCGATGTATTTTCCCGGCCTGGGGTCTTTTACCACGCTGGTAAAATTTGCTGTAGTTTCAGGGAGAACCACTCCTCTTCCTCCTCCCAGAGGAATCTGTTTTATGATTCTTCCCTGCTCATTCCTTATAAGTAGTTTCCCTTTAGCTTCAACATGTATATCTCCTTTGTTGGTAACAGAGGCGGTAAAAATGTGAGCATCTTTATATTTTTTATATCTTGGTTGAGTAGCTGTAGAGACTATGGTAAGGTCAGTCAAACTTACCTTTTCTTTTGGTCTTCTTATCCCTCCCTTAATGATGATCTCAATAAAGGATGCCATTCGATAGCGATAGGTGAGTCCAATGAAGGGTTTACCTTCTATTTTTTCCGGCAGAAGTTCAAATACTAAAGCTGCATATCTTCCCCCGGATAAGGAAAGGTCTCTTGGCACATCTACCTCGCAGATTACCGTCTTTTCCTCCCCTGATTTAAGTGTAAACTGCTGATTTTCTTCTTTTATCCTGACCCAGGAGGCAGCAGAAAACTTCCAGTCAGGTTGAGGCTCATCAAGAACCTTGTAATTGCCGTTTCTTGTCTGGACAAAGTCGGTGACAAAGCACCTTATTGTTACCGGTTTTTCTCCGGTATAACCTATCCAGGTAACTACACTTTTTCTCTGTCCCGGATGCATCTCCAGCTGGTGGAGAAGAGGGGATAAGGATAGTTTAAGCTGAGAGAAAGCAAAACTGGAGAAAAGTAAAATTCCAGCCAGACTAAAACCTATATATGCAAAACTTACCCACTTTCTTTTTTTCATGAGGATAATGCCCCTTTTGTTTTTAAGAAGCCCAGCCGGGAGTAAAAAACTTCCCGGCTGGTTTGATATTAAAAGATAATCTACTATCCTACATAGTCCATGTAGATTCCGGTCTCAGGCTCTATCCACTGCTTCACTCCCTTTAATTCAACAGTAATTGTAGCATCGTCTTGGTATTCACAGGCAGAGTTGCACTCACACACTTCAATGTAATTCCACAGCTTCCAGAAATAACCCTCATGAAGCCTCTCGGAATCAGGAACAAGGCAGTCCAATCCATTGAGCTCTTCTGCTGGAATGAAGGCTTCACGTGGAGGAGGCCCCCCGTTCTCTTCAGGGCCATAAGCATAGTAAATGGGGATGTATGGGTTGACACTTTCTCCTTCTGCCTTCAAGTTCTCAAACCCATCAAAGATTATATCCACATCATAGTTGCTCTTCAAAGTCGCAGTGATACAGTCCGCAGCGTAGGTGCCAGGTTTTCGCACAAACCAGGTCCATTGAGTTCCACTCAAATTCCACTCCACCCATTGGGTCACGGAAGCATGTACTTTAACCGGAATTTCCCAGGTTTGCTTATTGCAGGACCCTTGCTCCTGTTCTGATGAGAAACATCTTGCTTTGGCCTCGGCTCCTCCCATCGATATCCATGTAGTGCCCGATAATTCCCAAGCTTGTACTTCTGTTGAGTTTGGAGGGGGAATCGAAGGTCCTGGAATTGGGTGTGGCAGAGCCCAGGCAGCTCCTCCCACCAGAACAACTGCCATGATCAGAATTCCTGCTATCCACTTTGACATATTTTTTCACCTCCTTTTACTTTTTTATTTTTATTGTGCGTTCTTTTTGCTGAAAGAGGCACAATTATTTTCATTCTTATGGTTGAGCTACAAAGGTGATTGTTCCTCCCCCGCTGTACTCTGAAGCAGGATCACCTGTATCAACCACGATTTTGCACCACATACTCCAGGTACCTGTGGTACCCGGAGCAACTTCAACTGACCAACTGGTTTCATCGTTGAGCTCTTTAGCAGGGATCCAGCTTGTTACATCGTTAAAATCAGGCTCCTCACCGTACCTGCCGAATCCGTAATAGGTGGCAATGGTTGCAGCTTTATCCGAAGAAACCAGATCATCAAAGCCGCTAAACTGAAGTCCCACTCGCATTTCTCCATCCGATGTAAAATCTATCTCTATCGGACCGGCAGCAAAGATACCGGGTTTGCGAACATACCAGTGAAAGGAAGAAGCACTGAAACTAATAGTGCAGGTAGGATCTGCATTTTCCGCATTATGTATTCCCGGATTATCTATAGCGTAAACAAGAATGCTTGCAGTATCTTCAGAAAATTTTTTCCCCTCCTGGGTGTATTTGAGTACTGCTCCAGAGTTAAGTCTAACCGGGTCATCTTCATGAGCGCTTGAAAACTCCTGTATACCTCCTGGATTTATATCGGTATATACCCGGAGTTTTAATTCTGCAACCTCACCTGGATCAAGAG
>QMQA01000187.1 GCA_003648845.1 Candidatus Aerophobota bacterium | reverse complement strand
GTCTCTGATGAACGATTATAATCCCCGATCTGAAATTGGCATTCTCAACCGGAAAGGAAAACTTGCAGTATCTCCCGAAGTAAGGGAAGTTATCCTCAGGGCAATATATTTTTCCCGGATTACAAATGGTGCTTTTGATATTACTGTTGGTCCTCTGGTGAGACTCTGGCAAAAGATGGGAAAGGAGAAAAGGCTACCAACTCAAAGAGAGCTGAAGGATACTCTTTCCCTTGTGGGTTATCAAAATATTAAAATAAGTGATAGTATGGTTCTACTTGGAAAAGAAGGAATGAGACTTGATCTTGGCGGAATAGCTAAGGGATACGCTGTGGATAAAGCTATAGAGGTTTTGAGGAAAAGGGGTGTAAAAAATGCTCTCGTGAATGCAGGTGGAGATCTTTACTGTCTTGGTAAAGGTCCTTCTGGAAAATGGAAGATAGGGATCCAGCATCCACGAAATATGAGAGAAATTTTTGGAATAATCAGGGTAACTGATAAAGCAGTTGCTACCTCAGGTGATTACCGCAGATACTATGTTATCCAGGGCAGAAGGTGTGGTCATATAATAGACCCCTCCACAGGATGGACAGTTCAGAACAATCCCATGTCAGTTACCATAGTTGCTCCTGATTGCATCAGTGCAGATGCCCTTGCCACCGGTGTTTTTGTTTTGGGTCTGGAAAAAGGTATTAAGCTCATAAATTCTTTACCCGGGGTAGAAGGAATGATAATAGGTGAAGGAATGAGGGTGGTAAAATCCAGTGGCTGGAAAAAATTTGAGGTTGACGGTTTGACGGAAAGGATGAAATAATCTATAATTGGCAAAATGAAGGCTATTGAAACGAAGTGGTTGCTGAAAAAAAAGTGGGAAGAGGAAAAGTGCCAGATTCTCTCTCGCAGGTGGAAACTTTCTCCTCTTTTGATAAAGCTTCTTTTGAATCGTGGTATAAAGGAAGAGTTTTTTCAGGATTTTCTTTTTCCTTCCTTTGACAGGCTCCATGACCCTTTCCTGATGAAAGGGATGAGAGAGGCGGTGGATCGAATTCTTCTCTCCATCTCTCGCAAAGAGAAGATACTTGTCTATGGTGATTTTGATGTAGATGGGATTACAGCAACCAGCCTTCTTTTAAGATTTTTAGGGGATTTAAAATTCCCTTCTTATTATTACATCCCTCATCGTCAGAATGAAGGTTATGGTTTGAATATAGAGGCTATCAAAAAGGCCTTTGCAAAGGATATAAAGTTAATTATCACCTGTGATTGCGGTACATCCTCTATTGAGGAGATAAGATACGCCCGTTCCCGGGGAGTAGAAGTAATAGTTACGGACCATCATCAGGTAGGGGATGATATTCCTTTAGACTTTATTGTTCTTAACCCTCGTAAGCCTGAGTGTAGTTATCCCTTTAAGGAACTTTCTGGCGTAGGGGTGGTGTTTAAGTTATGTCAGGCTATTTCTCGAAAGGTCAATTTCTCTGTTGAAAAGCTCAAAAGTTATCTTGATCTTGTAGCTATAGGGACATTGGCTGATGTTGTTGCTCTCACAGGAGAAAATAGAACTCTGGTCAAATTAGGTCTTGAAAGACTTCCCTCAAGTGGTACCTGTCTGGGGCTTAG
Organism: Candidatus Aerophobota bacterium; assembly: GCA_003648845.1. The sequence continues at coordinate 2,260 of QMQA01000187.1, read as the reverse complement.
AGCACTTCTTGGTATAGCCGGTCTTTCTGGAAGAAAAATAGAAGAGAGGGAGGTTGGATATATTCTTGCTCCCAGACTCAATGCCTGCGGTCGTCTTTCCCTGGCAAAAACTGCCGTAAAACTTCTTTTAACTGATTCTTCGAAAGAGGCCCTCCTGCTTGCTCGTAGATTGGAAAAAGAGAATTCTCGACGACAGAGCCTGGAGAGAAGAATGTGTGAGGAAGCAGAGAATATTCTTTCCGGTAAAATCAAGCCGGTTTTAGTGGTTGCCAGCAGGAGATGGCATCCAGGAGTTATTGGACTTGTTGCCTCCTATCTTAAAGATAAATATCACCGACCTGCCTTAGCCTTTTCTATTGAAAAAGATATCGCCCGTGGTTCAGCAAGAAGCATACCTAATTTTTCTATATTTGAGGTCCTGTCAGAGTGCTCTCATCTTATCACAAGCTTTGGTGGTCATCAATTGGCTGCCGGTTTAACCTTACCCGCGGGTAATATTAAAAAATTAGAGGAAAGGTTAAACTTTTTTGCAAGAAAAATGCTTTCCTCGGATGATTTTGTCTCTTATAGATTTTTTGATGCTGAAGTTGATCTGAAACACCTTAATCTGCCTTTTGTAAAGGAGCTGCGGATTTTATCACCTTTTGGCCCGGGAAATCCCAAACCTGTTTTTATTGCAAAAAAGGTAAAGATTTATCGCCGCATTAATAAAAGAAAAGTTATACTCGCCGACCCTGCTGGCGGAAAAGAGTTCGAAGGTTGGGGTTTTAATAATGAGGAGTGGGAAAATTTTGTGCCCGGAGAGACAGTTGACATTTTTTATTTTCCTGCATTAAATAGCTGGCGGGGAAAAGAAGATATTCAGCTGGAGATAAAAGGGATAGTTCCTTCGGAAATTCTGTAATATTTATCAGGAGGTTTAAGATGGCACAAGCTGAGATTAAGGATAGACTGGCAAAAAAAATCCGGGATATTGAAGATTTTCCTAAAAAAGGTATTATATTTAGAGATATTACACCTCTTCTGCAGGATAAAGTCTCTTTTAGGGAAGCTGTAAGAGTTATAGCCGATCATTACAGGGGAAAAAATATTAGCTGTGTTGTTAGTCCTGAGGCAAGGGGTTTTATTCTGGGAGCTGCTGTTGCCTACGAACTTGGGGTTGGATTTATTCCGGTTAGAAAGCCGGGTAAGCTTCCTTACAAGGTTGAAAAGATGAGGTATAATTTGGAATATGGAGAGGATGAGGTACAGATACACAAAGATGCCATCAGGAAAGGAGATAACGTCCTGGTATTTGACGATATAATAGCCACAGGAGGAACTGCCAGGGCTACCTGTAAACTGGTAGAAAAACTGGGTGGAAAAGTAGTGGGGGTATGCTTTCTTATAGAATTGACCGACCTTAAAGGAAAAGAGAAGTTGGCCGAATACGATGTTTTTTCTATAATAAAGTACTAAATGTTTTTGCGCAAAATTGTAGTTGGAGAATTTGAGGTAAACTGTTATATAATAGCCGAGGAGGAAAAAGGGAAAGGGCTGATAATAGACCCGGGTGGGAACAGCCAGGCCATTCTGGATGTTGTGAAAAAAAATAAACTGGAGATTCTGTATATAATTGCCACCCATGCCCACATAGACCATATAGCTGATATAGAGACAGTTAGGGATTTTACGGGTGCTCAGTTTTTACTCCACCCCCTGGATGTTCCCTTTTTAAAGGACCCTGATTTAAACCTTTCTTCTTTGATACAGACTCCAAGAGTATTTTCTCCTCCTGAGAAGTTGGTAGAGGATGGAGAGAGGTTAAAAGTGGGCAAGATTGAGTTAGAAGTTCTGCATACACCTGGCCATACTCCAGGGAGCATTTCTCTGAAGATGGATAGGTGCATTTTTACAGGAGATACCTTATTCTGTAGAGGTGTGGGAAGGGTGGATCTGCCAGGAGGAGATTGGCAGGCCTTGCAGAAGTCTATCAGAGAGAAAATTTTCCCGTTACCCGATGATATAAAGGTTTTCCCCGGACATGGCCCGGAAAGTATCATAGAAAAAGAAAGAAGAGAAAATCCCTTTTTTAAATGAGTGAGCTCAAGAATAAAAATATTGTACTGGGAATAACAGGGAGCATTGCTGCTTATAAGGCAGTGGAGATTATCCGACTGCTAAAGGATGAAAACTGCCGTGTTTATCCTGTGATGACCAGATCTGCAACTTATTTTATTCATCCTCTTACCATTCAGAGTATTGCCAGAGAAAAAGTTAC
>QMQA01000186.1 GCA_003648845.1 Candidatus Aerophobota bacterium | reverse complement strand
TTACTCCTGCCTGGGAGAAGAGGCAAAATCCAAGGTACCTCGAGACCTTTGGAGGGGCGCTGGAAAGACGAGCACCAATATTAACTCCAAGTATTTTACCGGTGGTTCTGCCTGCCAGATAGAGTAAAGCTATTATTCCTGTTGAAATGGTTACAGATGTTAGCTCAAGTCTGGCCCCTGCAAGTATAAAAAACAGAATATAGATTGGAGGTGAAAAACCCTTCATCAGATCAAATACCCTCTTGGAATAGTGTGGGGCTATGTTTACAAACGTTACACCGAAGAACATCTCTGCGAGTATCAGATCGAGGTTAAACTTAAGTGCAATGGCTATTATTAACACAATAGAACCAAAGGTAAAACTAAGAATTAGATCCCGCTCCTGTTTATATTTACTTGTAAGATCTAAAAGTAATCTGTAGATGAAAGCAACCCCAATTCCAAGGGCTGCAGCTCCTCCAATTTCGTAAATTGGTTTTATAACTGCATTAATAATTGAAAAACCATCACTTGTGAGGAGAATTCCTGCAATAGCACTGGCAAACCCATAGAGCAGTAGGGCAAGTCCATCGTCCAGAGCCACAATTGCAAATACCATGGTTGTCAGGAGACCGGCGGCTTTGTATTCCCACAATACATCGACGGTGGCGGCGGGTGCTGTGGATGATGCAAGAGCCCCCAGTACGATTGCAAGTGCCCAGTTTCCTGTGAATAATCCGGTAAGTAAACACACAAGAGCAAAAGCAGTCATACCTTCAAATATCAGGATTGTAATCATATTACGTCCGAATTTTTTGAAAACAGATTTTTTTAGCTCTCCTCCAACCAGAAAGCCAATGATTCCCAATGCAAGATAGTTTATCGGTGCAAACTTCTCAATAAGCTCTTTAGAGATTATATCTGCTCCGGAGGTACCCAGTGCTATCCCTATTATGATATATCCCACCACCTGGGGAATTTTAACAGCTTTGAAAAGTCTTGCTCCAATTACGCCGAATATAAGAGCTATTCCAATTACGAGAAGAGAACTTGCATTCATGGTCTTTTCCGTATAATGGAGTAATTTATCATAAAATAAAAAATTGACGGTGGGGATGTCGAGTTAAAAACCAGATTATAATGAGTGTATCAAAATGTGCGGATATTATCAGTCTTTGTATAAAAAGCATGCTACCTGATGTTCTTTTTCTACTGGTTTAAGCTGGGGTTCTTCGATACTACATATTTTCATCCTGTACTTGCATCTTGGATGAAATCGGCATCCTGGAGGTGGATTTATGGGATTTGGGATCTCTCCCTCGGGGATTTCCTTCGCCTTTCTGGCTTTGGGATCCGGAACTGGAACTGCAGAAAGAAGTGCCTTTGTATAAGGGTGTAGAGGATTTTTATATACTTCTTTTAGTGTTCCGATTTCTACTATTTTACCAAGATACATTATGGCAAACCTGTTACATATATATTTTGCAGTTGCAAGATCGTGAGTAATAAATAGATAGGTAAGATCAAACTCTTCTTTTAACTTCATCATAAGTTCAAGTAGAAGAACCCTTATAGAAACGTCAGCCATGGCTATTGGTTCATCTGCTATAATAAAATCTGGCTTAAGGATCAATGCCCTTGCTATTACAACTCTCTGTCTCTGACCACCAGAAAGCTGGTGTGGATATTTGGAAAATACCAGCTCGGGTGGAGTTAGCCCCACACTTTCCAGCATGTGAAGGGCCTGTTCTTTTCGGGAGATTTTGTCCCCAATTTTATGAATTTCAAGTGGTTGCATCAATGCTTTTCCAATTTTCATTCTAGGATTTAATGAGGCATAGGGGTCCTGAAAGATAACCTGCATTTTTCGTCTGTAGGGTTTCATCTGATGAGGTTTGAGGTTTTCTATTTCATTTCCCTCAAAGATGATTTTGCCGGATGTGGGTTTCAGTATATTCAGTATAAGTTTTCCAGTGGTTGTTTTTCCGCTTCCACTTTCTCCAATTAGTCCGAAAATCTCATTTTTGTTTATGTTGAAGGTTATATCATCTACAGCTCTTACAAATTGTTTTGTCTTCGGATTGAACCTGGATAGGAAATCTCTTTTAACCTCAAAATACTTAACAAGGTTTTTTACCTCTACAATCGAAGACTCCATAAGGATCGATCCGTGATTATTTACTGTTTATTACTTTCCCTGCATGAGAAATATGTGATTTTTCGTATAAAAAACACCTGACCATCCTTCCTTTCATCTCGGGTATTTCAATCATGGGAGGCGAACTTTCCACGCATCTGTCAAATGCTTCTTTACATCTCGGTGAGAATCTACACCCCGATGGTGGATTGGTTAGATCAGGTGGAAATCCTTCCATCAGTTCTAATTTTTCTTCTTCGATAAGGTGTATATTTGGAATACTATGGAGCAGACCTCTTGTGTATGGATGAAGGGGTTCTGAGAACACATCTTCTGCATTTCCGATTTCCATGATTTTGCCGCCATACATTACCACTATCCGATCAGATATCTCAGCCACAATCCCCATATTGTGGGTAATCAGGATCAATGTTAGCCCGAACTCTTCTTTAAGGGTTTTCAGGAGCTGTAAGAACTGCGCCTCTACAATTACATCAAGGGATGTAGTAGGTTCATCTGCTATTATTATCTCTGCGTTCAGTGCAAGTCCGATACCGATCATTACCCTCTGCCTCATTCCTCCTGATAGCTGATGTGGATAATCTGTAATCCTGTTCTCAGAGATTCCGAGCTTTTTTAGCAGGTTCTTTGCCCTTTCAAGGGCTTGATGCTTTTTTGTATCTCCTTCATGGACCTTTATTGTTTCAAGGATATGTTTATCCACCCTTAATAAGGGATTAAGAGAAGTCATGGGGTCCTGGAATATCATTGAGATTTTTTTGCCTCTTAATTTTCTGAGTTCTGATCTGGGTTTTTTCAGTATATCTTCCCCATGAAAGAGTATTTCTCCAGATATTATTTTCCCCGGTGAAGGAACCGCATTCAGAATTGAGAATCCCAGGGTACTTTTGCCGCAACCAGATTCACCCACAATACCAATGGTTTCTCCTCTGTATATGTCAAGATTTATATCCTCCAGTGCTTTAAGTTCGCCCTGTGAAAGTGGGAAAACCACACTCAGGTTTTTGATACTGAGTATTATCTCATTTGAGTTTTTTGATTTCATACGCTTTAATTCTCTGATTGTTTTTATTCAGGATTTATTATTTCGAATCCTATCCTTCCCTTAATCTTGGATTCAGTATCTCGTTTAGCCCCTCACCTAGAAGTGTGAAACCCAGAGCAACAAAACTTATCATTAAACCAGGATATGTGACAATCCACCAGTAACCTCTCGGCAGAAAAACCTTCCCCTTGCTCAGGTCTAGTCCCCAGTCTGGTGTTGGTGGAGCAATCCCAAGTCCTAGAAAGCTCAATCCTGCTTCGGTAAGTATGGCATCAGCAATATTGAGAGAAAATATCACCGCCACAGAAGCGATCACATTGGGGAATATGTATCTTGTTATAATGGTTGCATTTGAGGCCCCCAGTGTTTTGGCTGCTTCTACATACAGCTCCTCCTTCACTGATAAGACATGGCTTCTCACCATTCTAAAATATGTTGGCACGTATATCACTGCAATGGCTATTGAGATATTGAGGATTCCGGGTCCGAGCATGGCTGCCATTGCAATTGCCAGAATCAGCCCAGGGAATGAATATATACTATCCATTATAAGGCTGAGAACTCTGTCAAATTTACCGCCAAAATATCCTGAGATAAGCCCCAGTGGAATTCCGACGCCGGCAGAGAAAAGGGTTGCGGAAATGGAGATTGACATTACTATTTTTGCTCCATGAATTATTCGTGAAAGAATATCTCTCCCAAGGTTATCGGTTCCGAGGATGAATCCCTGT
>QMQA01000185.1 GCA_003648845.1 Candidatus Aerophobota bacterium | reverse complement strand
CATGAAAACAATGGAATATCAAAAAATAAATGCTTTAATGATATTAATCTTACTTATCCTTGTTTTTGTTCTCTCTAACTGGATAGGAATTGTGATTTCCGTCACATCCATGTGTCTCGGCATGCTTTGCATACTAACAGGCACAAGAAGAACACATTTAATGGGCTTCCTGGTTTTACCCACCATTTTCTATTTTTCTGGTATGAACTTCATAATACTCAGCACACTGTAAATATGAACTTAACCACATCCTATAATGGGCACCCGTTTACTTCATGTGGAGTTCACACGGTCTGGTTCATCATTTCATGCACATGCACAGGAACATATTCCAGTTCTTTTCTTAATTTCATAGTCTTTTCTTCATCTTCAAAACCAACCTTTTTTATAAGAAGCCATAGTTTCGTCTTACCATTTATCTCCAGGCAGTAACACGTGCCAGATCTGTAAACAATGGATTTTATACCTTCTAAAAGAAGAAGTTCACGAACATCTTCAAGAAAATCCAAACTCATGGAAAATATCCTTAAACAGACCCGTTTTTTCCCCTGAGAGACGCGAACTTGTATGGTCGCTTTAGAATCCAGAATACCTCTTAGAAAAAATTTTCTAAACACAGCATTTTCTGTACACAGCGAAGGCACGTGCTTTTTTCCGTTTGAAACAAACCCCAACTCTTTAAACAACTCAACATCAGCTTTACTGTAAAGAGAAACAACAAAACTCTTTTTATCACCCCTTTTTTTCATACCCATTCTTGCCTTTTTAATTGCAAACATGTTTAAATATGATAAAAAAACCTCGGCAAGATGTTTCTTTCCGGATTCAAACAAAATAAGGTAGTTCCCGTATTTAGCATTTAAACTTATCATACCCCTTCCATACAACATGCCGCAAACATATCCAATATATTTCTCTTTTCCACAAATTACCATATTAACCACATCCTATAATGGGCACCCGTTTACTTCATGTGGAGTTCACATGTATTTATTGAGTTTAAAATTCACAAATTAAAATGAACTTCATATTAAGACACTTTCAGCAGGTCCGTGAAGAGATGAGAACAAAAACAACCCACCACATTCACAGCTTCCCACAAGCGGCGGTCTTGAATAAAATTTACCGCATTTTTTACATACAAATCCGTTAACTTCATTCAAGGAAACCTGTTTTAATATCCTCTCTTGCCCACCACTTTCAGCCTTCATTATAGCCTCCAGTATACCGATTTGTTTTCCGTTTCCCAAAAGTTCTGATTTCGATATATTTATTGCATTGAATATTCTTTCTAATGGAGGCAGCAACTGATTATCTATATAGTATCTGGAATCTATTTGCAGACCGTTTTCTATCACATAGTTTGGATCTTCCGCTCTTTTAGAAAGCAAACCCGTACCTTTTATGATCACATAGCCAATCCTATCACCTATACCTGGAGTTTCAGCTGGATTGCGTGCTTGTATTTTCTTAACAAGCTCTATGTGAGGCTGCATTCCGGCATAATTTTTTGGTATCTTGGTCATGGTCTTTGTGATAACAAGCTTTTGAACATCTATTTCGCCTTTAACAAGTTTATCCACAACACCCCTGAAATATTTAACAGCCTCCTGGATATCGTTTTTCTTTAAGATTATCTCTATAACCCCTCTTATAGTATCACCAACGAGTTCACACCAGTCACGCCTCACGGTCTCTATTCCTTTCATTTCTATGCTTTCTTTCCATTCGTTGTCCCCAACAGGCTCGAATTTCCAGGCAACATATCTCTTTTTTGTCAACGGCAGAAACCTCTTGAATACCTTCTCAAACTCGAGTTCGAGAACACCAGGAAGTCTTTCTGTAATCTCTCTGGATATTTTATCACCTATTTCCTTTATTTCTTCAAGGTTATCAACAGGAACCTTTACCATAACCGAATCCGTATCACCATAAACTACTTTATATCCATATTCCTTTTCTATAACCCTCTTGGTTTTCTGTATGACATTTCTTCCAGAAGCCGTTATTGCGTTTGCTATGTCCAGATCATATATTCGTGCGCGAGAATAACCAAGATAACCGTAAAACGCGTTCGCCAATATTTTAAGCGCCCATTGTTCAGAAAACAGAACCCTTCTTTTACCAGGATCGTTTTCCTTTTTATACAGTTTTTTAACCCTCTGCCTCATGGTTACAAGTCTTTCAAGAATTTTTGGTATTACCCCTTCTCTAACGTTTTTCGGAACGAATTTGACACCAGAAGCCGTGACTATAGGGTTTTCCACTTCATTGTTTTTTATAAGCGTGGTAGGACAGATGTTGAAGGTTCTTATTATAGATGGATACATAGATTTGAAATCCAGAACTATTACATTGGAGTGGAGACCCCTGACAGGTTCGAGAACGAAACCACCTTTAAGCTCAGTTTTTCTTACAGCATCCCTTTTTGCAACCTCTTCTTTATCGGGTTTGCAGGGAAGAATATAACCCTCCTTGTTAAATTCTCTAAGCAAGAAATTTTCGATTCTTAGAGTTTCGCCACCACTGAGTGTGTCCTGAAGGAGCGTCCCGGAGAGTGTAGATAAAGCAATGTATTTATCAAGAAGTTCAAGTTTGAGTATTAAATTCATTGCCAGCACAGAATCCTTCAAACAGTATGTTACCAATCTTTCGAAATCGGAATCATTCCCTTTCCAGAGTTTTTCTATTTCCGAAGGCTTTACAGATATCTTTTTTTCACCAAGGAGTTTTTCCGCAACATAATCCAAGTTATATCTCATCAGAGAGAAGTCTTTCTTTATTATTTCATACACATCAACCACAATTCTTCCTGTTATGGATGTGTTGTGCTTTACAGTTAATTTTTTCGTTGTAACGGGTTTTTGTTTACATCTTCCAAAAACAGGTTTTATCCCATTCCTTGACATTCTTTCAATGATATAAGGTATATCGAAATTGTTTATGTTATAACCAGTTATTATATCAGGGTCATAGTCTATAACGATGTTCATGAACTCTTCCAGCATTTCCTTTTCTGACTCGAATGCCATAACGTTTTTTCCCGGTCTTGTACTAAGAACAACAGATTTTTTCCCTTCGTGCATATCACTGAATACAATAGATATGAGAACAACAGGGTCCTTTTTCGGGTCAGGAACATTACCGCTTTTCAACGGAACGCATTCTATATCAAATGCCATATATTTAAGAGGGACAAGCTCACCTTTCTTCACAGGTTTCATTCTCTTTATCCGAACCGTTACATCCGCATGTACAGTATTCGTTGATGTTGCAGAAAACTCCGTTATTTCTATCCACCCAAAACCAGAAAGTCCGAGATCGCTCATGACCCTGTATTTAAAAAGCACATCAGCCTCGAATGTTGTTATACCATGCGATTTTAATTTTTCTCTTATTTCTGGTGTCTTCGATGGGTTTGTTAGCACGATTTTCCATACATCTATCCTGTCCTGATAACCCATTACCATTTTTCTTTTTACTTCTGTTATTGATCTAACCTGAGGTTCGTTTTTGAGAAGTTCAGGAACAGATTCACCAATAGCATAAAAATACGGGAAAAATTTCTCATAAAAACCACATACGGTTTTCCCTTCCGGGGTTTTACCGAAAATTCTCACCACAGGAATTTCATTTATCAAAACATAATCCACATCCAATATCTGAATCTTCAAATCCCTTTCAGGCATATTATTAAATTTTTCATTAATACATAAAAAATCAGAGTATAACGCTGTTATATAAATTATAAAAACTCCAAAACCAAGAATTTACAGATACCATGCGAATAAATCCCAAACAGCTCGAAAGAGCGATGAAAAAACTCGGGATTCAGGCAACTCCCGTAGATGCAGAAGAAGTTATAATCAGAACACCCACAAAAGAAATAATCATAACAAATCCTGAGGTTTCAAAAGTAAGCGCTTTCGGACAGGAAACATTT
>QMQA01000184.1 GCA_003648845.1 Candidatus Aerophobota bacterium | reverse complement strand
CTCTTCCATCACATCCTACACTTGCAGTTACCTAACTGATGGATCTTACACCGCAAGGGTCACTGTCTATGACCTAGCAGACAACACAGGATCAGACTCCGTTACCTTTACTGTTGATACAACAAACCCAATCGTTTCACAAGTATTAATAACTCCCGATAAGATCGCTCCATCTATGAGCTGGGTATGGTACAATATAGCGGAGATTGACCTTGCATTTTCAGAGAGATCAAATTATGTGATTTACATAGTTAACGCTCAGGGAGAGTTCGTGAAGGAAATAGGTTCAGGTAGTGCAGAAGACCCTGAAGTGAAATTCTGGGACGGAACAGACGAACAGGATAATATCGTTCCACACGGAACTTATTATGTAATGGTCAATCTCACTGATCAGGCAGGTAATGAGAACAATGAGATCCAGGTAGGTGCAATCGAGGTCTATGATTTCATCCTCGATCTCAAACAGGGATGGAACCAGATATCCGTGCCTAAAGCGATAGATGATGAGTCATGGCAGGCAATGTATGAGAATGATAACATCACAGCAATCTATGGCTGGGATGCATCAGCCCAAGACTGGGTGGTAATTGAAGAGGGTCTTGAGCCAGGATATGGATACTTCGTGTATTCCAAAACAGATCAGTTAATAGGAGTGAACTATGCTGTTAATGAGAACACACCTTCGGTTATACCATCAGTCCTGCTTAAGGGCGGATGGAACCTGATAGGCTACTCATGTCTTTCACCATCTGATATATCCTCGGTCATACCTTTTGATCTGCTCGACAAGGTATCGGTGATATACTGGTATAATCCAGCAAGCCAGGATTACGAGCTGCAATATGCAGATGGATTACCGGTAGAAGATATGTATCCAGGCAGAGGATACTGGCTGCACATTCCGATAACATACAGTAACGAAGAGCTGTATTACCTCAATATCTGCTACTCTCCACCAGCATAAACCAAGCCATCAAGGCTGTAAGTGATATCAATGAGAATCGGAACAATTGCTTTTTCCCTGTTTTTTCTTATTATCCTTGAAGCTGTGATCGGTTCTGCACAGCCGTTATTGCCCCAAGCACCACCTGTTTTACCATTTACCCTCATGGGTAAGGTGTATATAGACAATAAACCAGCTCCACCGGGCACGATTGTTACAGCTTATGTTGATAACAAGGAAGTGGCTCGATATAATCTTACAGAAGAAGGAGCATATGTGCTTAGCATTCCTTCAAAGGATCTTGAAGGGAAATCCGCCTATATATTCGTTAATGGTATCAGAACAAACACATCCGTGAAAATCATTCCAGGCGAGATAGAAACCGCAGACATCACCGTTCAAATACAGGATCAAGAGGAACAAAGCTTAACTCTTCTTTGGGTTTTGGTCGTAATAATCATCGTGATCGGAGCAATGCTTTTTAAATTTATCTTCCATAGGTAAAACCAGGTAGAGTGCCATGAACCCCTTAAAGTTTCAAAACCATATCCTAATCCTCATATTATCCTCTCTCACTTTATTCACCTCTATTGCAGCCGGATCCGCGCAGCCCCTTCTTCCAGACACATTTTACGGCACTGTTGAAATCGCCGGAATACCTGCACCTAACGGTACGAAAATCGATGTATATCTAAATGGTGAATATCTTGAGTGTTCATATCCGAGATGTCAGTGCCAACCCCCTCAAGAAGGGAATGAAGGCGTATCCTGTGTAATAACAGAAGATGGTTACTATACCATTCATATCACTGGCGGTACTGCAGGAGATCCTGTAAACTTTTTAATAAACGGTGTGTGTGTTGGTTCTGCCAAAAGGGGAGACTATATCAAGAATATAAACCTCTCGCTATCTCCAACAAGCTCGTTAAATATAAACGCAACCTCAGAGGAAGGATGGATAAACATAAGCAAAGATATATCTCCAGAATTAAGTTTAAGTATAAAAACCAATAGAGATGTGACAAACCAGCCCGTAACCATCTCAATATACAAAGGAGACCCCATTTCAGCATTTCGTTTAGAAAACAACAAATCCCAACTCAAAACATTTGAAATCACAATCGATAATTCAATTGTTGACTACGCGATATTAAGGGTGTATTACAGTCAAGAAGAAATCGAAGGCATCAATGAAAACTCGCTTGAACTATACTATTACAATGAATCAACAGGAAATTGGGAGAGAGTATCTCACCAAGGAATAAACAAAGAAAAAGGCTATGTGTGGGCTGAAGTAACGCATTTCTCAACTTACGGTTTGTTTGGGGAAGAATTGTTCTGCGGGGATGGAATATGCAGCTCAGAAATAGGCGAGACCTGTTCTTCATGCCCGGAGGATTGCGGTGAATGCTCACAACCATCAAATCCGGCAAGTGGTGGAAGCTCCGGTGGTGGAGGATTTTTTGTAAGTCAACCAGAAGAATGCATTCCCGAATGGGAATGCTCCCCCTGGTCCCAGTGTATTAACGGTTCTCAAACAAGAAAGTGTGTGGATGTTAATAATTGCAGCACAACAGAAAACAAACCGCCAGAAAAGCAGGCATGCGGCCTCAAAAGCATCCTCACAGAGGAATGCGAATCAGGCATTACACGATGTGTAGGCAAGAGCCTGTGGAAATGCGAAAACGGTGTGTGGAAAAAAATATATGAATGCGAAAACGGCTGCTCGAACGGCAAATGCATAGAATCAATCGAACAGAATATTAGCAGTAGCACGACCAACAATAAATCAAGTTTTCCGATAGCAGGATTATTCACAGAAGAAATAAAAGAAACACTTACAGCAATACTGTTGCTGATCGTAATCATAATTGCTATCCTAATCTATAAAATTAAATTTAAATAATTCTTTATCATCATTCTATAATCTATATTGCAGTATAGAAAAGCATTTAAATACGATATTGTCACTATTTATCAGTGACAATTATGAAATTCAAACTTCACCTTCAAGACCTGTATTCAGATGATATGCCGATATCCGGCATAAATTCAGGCAGAGAGAAACTGCTTCTTGAAAAAGGAATGGATGAAATATATACAGACCTATGGAGAATATCTCAGGGGGAAAAACCCTACAAAACCAAACATAATCTCAGGGATGAGAAAACAGGAAAGAAACTCGATGGATATGTAGATATTAAATGCGGTGAAGACGGGTCTCTTAGAGAATATGAAATATTCCTTGATAGCGAAATTGAAAAAGACGAGGGAAAGAGAATTCTTACCTATGTTCACGAAAAGATACATACAATATTCCCAGAAGAGGAAAATGAAGAAGTAATAGAATATCTTACAGGAAAAGCACTGGAATATCTCAAATCAGTGAATAATAAAGAAGTAAGAGATCTTGCAGAAAAGGGCTATGAAGCATTTCTGGAAAGGCAGATAATGCAATACCTGAACGATTTTGCTCAGGAACATCACCAAGTTATGAAAGACATGATAAGAAGGTATCAGGAATCACAGTCTAGACAGAACAGAACGGAATGGGCTCTTACAATTGCAGGAGATGTGGGAAACAAAATAGAAGAGGGGCTTGCCTGGATGTTCAACAACACAATAGGGGCTTTTCTCAAGAACTATGCAGGAGTTGATTTGAAAGCATCTCCGGGTCTTTCAAAATACATAACGGATAAAATTAAAGAATTACCTTAATTCACGATACTCGCAAGAATATTTATTTCTTCACATATAACTATAAATATGGTTGAACTCCTTGATCTTCTTGTAGATATTCTTTGCCAGCAGGGTACAGCTTCAGAATGTCAGAGTTTCATAAACTCCTATCCGGACCCAGCACAGCAGATGGTTTTTTTTCTTTTTTTCCCCATGGTTTTTCTGATACTTTTTGTTCACATTCTCGGTAGCGGTATATCGCAAAGAACAGGCAATACAAAATTCACCCTCCTTGTAAGCATCGCCATTTTTCTCTTTATAATCTTTCATGGCTGGTATCATATCTTTCTAAACATAAACAGAT
>QMQA01000183.1 GCA_003648845.1 Candidatus Aerophobota bacterium | reverse complement strand
CCAAATATATTTGTGAATAATCTCACAAAGTTACTTAAAAAAAGAGTATCTTAAATAGCTTGTGAGATTGTTCACAGAAAAAATATCTTTTCATTTACGTTCTCCTTTGTATTTAAAGGCATTTTATCTTTATTTATCTTTCAGCTGTGAGACTTTTCACATATATTATAATAAAAAAATCCACCCTGTCAAGTGGACGCGTTAAGTCAATCATAAAAAGGGTAGGCCTTAATTTTTACTAAATCTCTGTAAGTTTAGCTGAGCAAATCGATTGGGAAATTCTCCTTTAGTAATCAGGTCACCAATTAACTTTCCCGTTATAGGAGCCAGGGCAATTCCATCTCCTTCATGACCTGCTGCTATGATAAATCCTTTCGGGTGGGAAGCTTCCCCTAAAATAGGCAAACCATCAGGGGTGGCAGGTCTAAGTCCAGCAAAAGTTCTTATCACATTAACCTCTCTTAAAACAGGTATTACTTTAGTAACACCTTTGATAACAGCATGAATTCCCTGATATGAGGTTCTCTTATTGTATCCTACAAATTCTCTCGTACTTCCCAGAATTAAATTACCATCTTCAGTTTGCTCAACAATTAATCCTACTCCCAACTTTTTTGCATCCTCATTTGTGGATTGGCTCGATTTTCCTACTTTTTTTGCTGCCAGATAAGTAGCAGAGGTTAATATTCCTTTAAGAAGAGGAGGAACTTGTTCAGTAACCACTATTTGTCCCCTCCGAGGTATTATGGGAATTTCCAGATTGACCATCTTTCCAACCTGGGGAGCCATTACTCCCGCTGCATTGACTACTACCTCGGTTTTTATTTGCCCATTATCTGTTATTACTGCATTTATCTGATTTTTTCTAATTCTAATATTTTTTACTTCAGTAAAAAGACAAAGCTTTGCCCCATGTTTTTCTGCTGCTTGAGCAAAACCCAAAGTTAACTTGATAGGATGAACCTGTGCATCCATTGGACTATAAGTCGAAGCTATTAAATGATTTCCTAAGCAAGGTTGCCTCTGTTTTGTCTGTTGGCTATCCAGTAATTCTATTTTCAACCCATATTTTCTTTGTTCTTCAATTCGAGGTAGAACTGCCTCCAGCTGCTGCTTAGTTTCAATTATTACCATCCCTCCGTCTTTTCTGTACCCAATATCCCACTCCAGTTCATCGCTCAGATTCTGAAAGATCTGCGCACTCTCCAGAGCCATCTTTAGTTTTAGACCAGGATCTTTAGTCTGCAACATAACAAACCCATCGCAGGCACTGGATGTTCCTGAAGCTATATCCCCTCTCTCCACTAAGGCTACATCTACCCCTTGCCTGGCCAAATAATAAGTTATTGCCGTTCCTATAACTCCTCCACCAATGACTACCACCTCGGCTGATCTAACACTCATTCCTCACTCTTCTCAAAAATTCCTAATTTAATTGCTCTAACAGGAGGACGGACAGTAGGTGGTTTAAGATCACCGAGCTTTTGGTTAGTCTCCTTAGCGAGCAATTTTCTAACCAGATTCTGGCAAGTTCTACCTTGACATAAACCCATACCAGCACGAGTCCTCCGTTTTATCCCCGTAATCGTCCGTGCTCCTGACCTAATTGCCTTTTTTATTTCACCTTCGGTAACTTCCTCACAACGGCAAATAATTAAATCTTTATTCATCTCATCCATTTTTATCTCCTCTATTTAAAGCAATACCCCTTACCTCGTGGACAAATCTTTTGGGGATAGCTATAGAAATAACAGCCGTATGATCATATTTATCTGAAGTCTCTACTTTTACCACTTTTGCTTTCGCAACAACTTTTCCCTCTCTATCAACAGCATCTACCAACGAATTAACCTTAGGAAGTGGAAGATATTCGTACGGAAACTTAATTAAAGCTTCAGTTTCTGAAAAAGTAGTATCTACCAGAAAAATAGCTAATCCTGGACAAAAAGGGATACACCTGCCACACCCAACGCATTTATCTTCGTATAAAACCGGCAGATTAGTTATCGGTTTCCCTACTTTAATAGCTCCAAAGGGACAAGCCTTTTCACAAGGATCACAGGGAATTTCCTGAACGCACTCAATAACAGCTACAGGTCCTTTTTTCAAACGCTTCTCACTGGGAAATCCTGGAGAATTTTTTAACTCTTCTATTGAAGCAACACCAGTAACCTCTATCCCTGACCTAATTTCTTTTGCCATGCCTGCACCAATTTCTGTTTAGCTTTATCTCTTTGCTCGCCAAAAGGACCGATCCGCAAAGCCTTCAATCTCTCAACGACCTCTTCTCGCCGCCTTTTAACCTCATGTTCTTCAAGATAACCCAACTCTTCCGCAACTGAAAGACCTGCCAGACGACCCTCTTCCATGGCACAGCTTGCCTCCTCTACTCCAGCAAGATCTCCTGCTACATAAACTCCTCTTATGGTTGACTCCATCTTTTCATTATGAATGGGAACATATCCACCTAATTCAGGCAAATACATACATTCACAGCCCGCCATCCAGGCCAGCTCAGCTAAAGGAGTTAAACCGGCAGCGATACAAACTGTATCTACTTCAAGAGTTTTCTCAGTCCCTGGTATGAGACTCCATTCTTTATTTACAGCTGCTATAACAGCAGCCTCTACCTGGCTTTCTCCTATCACTTCTTTAATGGTATGAGAAGTAATGATAGGAACACCGGCTCGTCGGATTTTAGAAGCATGAACTCCGTAACCTCCAATTTTAGGAGCAGCTTCCACTACAGCGGCGACCTCTGCCCCGGCTTGAAGAAGCTGATAAGAAACAATTAAACCAACATTACCAGAGCCGAGCATTAGAATTCTCTTTCCTGGAAGGACTCTATGAATATTAATCATAGTCTGGGCAGCTCCTGCACCCATCACTCCGGGCAGGGTCCAGCCGGGAAAACTAACAGCATTTTCTGAGGCACCAGTTGCTAAAATAATTTTCTTCGCCTTAATCGAGTCTGACTTACCCTCATGGACTATGCCTAAAACTTTATCCTCAAATAATCCCCAAACTACACAGTTAAGCCACACTTTGACTCCACTTTCCCTGGTTTCCTGAAGTAATTGTCTCCCAATATCAATTCCCCGAACTCCCGCTCGATGAGCCTTAGAACCGAAAAATTTATGAATCTGCTTAAACAATTGTCCGCCCGGCTTAGCATTTTCATCTATTAAAAGAACCTTTGCCCCGGCTTGGGCAGCTTCTATCGCTGCTGATAAACCAGCTGGACCTGCTCCAATCACCGCTATTTCAGTTTCCAGCATCTGAGGTGCTCCATTTTCCAGAGCCAATTTGAGTCTCTATCTTCATTCCTTCTCTTACCGGAGTAACACAAGTTCTCACATTGGGGATACCATCTACTATCATTACACAATCGGTACATCTACCAATTCCACAAAATAAAAAGCGAGGCTCTCCTCTTTTCCTGGTTTTCCGGCATATCCGGATACCATTAGCCAGAAGAGCAGCTATAATTGGTTCCCCTTCAAAAGCCTGGAGAGCCTTACCATCAACTGTTATGGTAACTATCTTTTTCCGCTCCAGTTTCCCCAAAATAGGATGGTTTAAAACACGCATACTTTTTCCTTCTAAAGCAAAAACTAATCCTTAATCACTACAACCATTTCTACTTCAGAAGCATCCAGAGCTAACTCTTTTTTCTTTTACTTTTTTCCAGCAGGAGTATTAGCTAAGCCAACTAATGCTATGCTCTTTAATTCTTCTCTAAATCTCTCGGGCTATTTTTCAACTCTGACTATCCCTGGAGTATGAGAATTAAAAGGATTACTCCATCAAATGTACCCGGTAACCTCGTATATTTCTCTCCCTTACAGTTGGAATTAAAAAATATAAGCCCCCTCAGACAAAGAACTTGCAAACTTAGCATAAGCTCCTAACACACCCTTACTAACTTTTGGTTTTGGAGGGCTCCACTGCTTCAATCTTTTCTCCAATTCCTTTGCACTTATATTT
>QMQA01000182.1 GCA_003648845.1 Candidatus Aerophobota bacterium | reverse complement strand
GGGACTCCCCTCCCCTATCACTGAAGCTTGAACAAAAGCGGACATTTGAACCTCAAAAGGAATATTAACATTGGAAGCGAGGAGTGTTACTCTCTCTTTTTCTGGTTTAAGCTTACCATCGGGTTCAAAAGGACAAAGCTCCTGAAATACTTTTTTTAACTCCCTACCTGTTCTTAAAGGCATATTTACCCCCTTTTTCTTTCAGTTTCAGCCAATTATAATGAAAATCCAAAAGGTGTCAATTTTTGCTTTTCTGTGAGAAATTTTTACGATCCCCGTTTGACTTACCTTTTTGGCTTTGTATAATATAACAAGAGGGATAAAATGAGCGCCATGGGTAAACTACTTATAATAATGGGGTTATTTCTTATAATAGTAGGCGTTTTTTTCTGGTGGGGACCAAAAGTACCCTTTTTGGGAAAACTTCCCGGAGATATCTATTTTAGAAGAGGAAATTTTACTTTTTACTTTCCCGTTGTAACCTGTGTTGTTATTAGCCTTATTCTTACCCTGATTTTTACCCTCCTTTTTGGCAGAAAATGATGACAGGAAGCTTTCTAAATGTTTACTAATAAAAGATTCTTCTTTTCCCTGGTAATTCTACTGTTAATTTTCGCTTTGGTAGGTATTGGGATTGGATATTTTATATCCACCCTTCATAAACTTCCTCGAATTGAGCAACTGAGCAGTTTCTCTCCAGGTCAGATTACCACCGTCTACTCGGATGATGGAGAAATTCTTGCAGAGTTTTTTCTTGAAAGGAGAGAGATTGTTCCCCTTTCCCGGATTCCAGAGGTTCTTCAAAAGGCTTTCATTGCTGCAGAAGACCACAGGTTTTACAATCACCCAGGTATAGATGTAATCAGATTAGCGAAGGCTATATGGGTTGACCTTACCAGCTGGAAGAGGGCTCAAGGAGCAAGTACTATCACCCAGCAACTTGCAAGGAATCTTTTTCTGACCCAAAAGCGGACTCTTTCCAGAAAGATAAAAGAGATAATACTGGCAATTGAAATTGAGAAAAAATACAGCAAAGATGAGATACTCGAGATGTATCTTAATCAGATATACTTTGGCCACGGTGTATATGGGGTTGCAGAAGCTGCCTCTTTTTACTTTGATAAATCAGTGGAGGAGGTTGATCTGGCCGAATCAGCCCTGCTGGCAGGCATACCAAAAAGTCCTGCCAACTATTCGCCTGTTTATAACCCCCGAAATGCTCTTGTCAGGAGAAATTATATTCTACAACGTATGCATCAGGTTGGGTTTATAACCCGTGAACAGATGGAAAGAGCTCAGCAATCTCCTCTCAAGATTGCTCGAGAGAGAAAAAAAGGAGAAAAAAAACATATCTATCAGGCTCCCTATTTTGCCGAATGGGTACGCCAGATTGTAGCTAAAAAATACGGGTATAAAATGCTCTGGAAAGGTGGATTGAAAATATATACAACCCTTGATACCAGAATGCAAAGAGCAGCAGAGGAAGCACTTTTGCCTTATCTGGAAGAAAATGATTTCCAGGGAGCTTTATTGGCTATGGATCCTCACACGGGTTTTGTTAAAGCTATGGTTGGGGGGAGAAGCTTTGTGGAATCCCAATTTAACAGAGCCATCCAGGCTCACAGACAAACAGGATCCGCCTTCAAGCTATTTACTTACACTGCCGCTATTGATAGTGGGAGATTTACTCCTGTAAGCTGCTTTTTTGATAGTCCTGTTATTTTTTACAAAAAGAAAGGATTTACAAGGAGTGGACAGGTGAAAGAAGAGGTGAGATTCTGGTCGCCTCAGAACTTCGAAAAACACTATTGGGGCAAGGTTTATCTATGGGAAATGTTAGCTCATTCTATAAATGTAGCTTCAGTAAAGCTTTTGCAGAAGGTAGGGATTGATACTGTAATCAGGTATGCAAGAAAAATGGGAATCAAGAGTCCTCTCAATTCTGATTTAACACTCACCCTTGGTACATCAAGTGTAACTCTTTTGGAAATGGTAAGAGCTTATGCCACGATAGCTAACTATGGGATAAAGGTAACCCCCATATTTATCAAAAAGATAGAAAACTCAAAGGGTGAGTTATTGGAGGAAAATTTCCCGTATGGAGAAAGCGTTCTTTCTCCTCAAACTGCTTTTGTTATGATAGATCTTTTAAAAAAGGCTGTTGATATGGGTACAGGCAGGAGAATAAGATGGTTGGGATTTAATAGACCCTGCGCCGGCAAAACGGGTACCGTAGGATGGACTGGAGAAAGGGAAACAGATAAGACCATGGATGCCTGGTTTATTGGTTTTACTCCAGATCTGGTAGCCGGGGTCTGGATTGGAAAAGATGATGGCTCTCCACTTGGAGAAAAAATAACAGGAAGTGTTGCGGCAATACCTGTATGGACCAGATTTATGAAAGAATCCTTAAAAGGAAAACCGATCAAAGATTTTCTCTGTCCGCCCGGAGTTATATTTAAAAAGATCGACCTTGATACAGGTCAGCTTGCCACGTCAGATTGCAAAAATACAGAGTGGTTTGCCTTTTTGGAAAAAAATGCTCCCCAGAGGTATTGCTCTCAGGAAAAGAAAGGCGAAGTTGTAGTAAGAGAGGTTAACCTTTCCAGATTTTTCGCGCTCTGGTTATAAAAATGAAAAAAACAATTATCATAACTTTAACTACGGATTTTGCTACTGACCTTTATGCAGGACAAATGAAAGGAGTAATACTCTCAATCAACCCAGAAGCCAGAATAATTGATCTGACCCATAAAATAAAAAATTACAATGTGCTGGAGGGAGCTTTCTTTATATCTCAGGTGTGTCCGACTTTTCCTTCCAGAACCATCCATCTGGTAGTTGTTGATCCGGGAGTTGGATCAGACAGAAGAGCCGTAATTATTTGCACAGAGAAATATTACTATATAGGACCGGATAACGGGATTTTTCATTTTATTATAGAGAAGGAGAAAATAAGACAGGTAGCTCAGATCACCACAGAATCTTTCAGCAACTCCTCATTCACTTTTCAGGGAAGAGATATCTTTGCTCCAGTGGCAGCCTATCTTTCCTTAGGAAGAAGAATGGAAGAATTTGGGCAGTTAATAGACAAAAAGCTATTAGAAAAATTAACTGTACCTGAAGAATGTATTCTGTATATAGATGAATTTGGGAATATCATAACCAGTATAAAAAAAGAGTTTTCTTTAGGAGAAAGACTGACTGTAAGATATGGAAGGAAAAAAGTAGAAGCAACTTTTGCCAGAACCTTTTCTCAGGTTAAAGAGGGTGATTATGTTGTATTAAAAGGAAGTTCTGGTTATCTTGAAGTTGACAGGAACAAGGCTTCCGCTGCTGCCGCTCTTGGAGCCAGAGTGGGGGAAAAGATTCATATTTGCAAAGCTTCTTCTTAAAGTCCGGCCTCTTTTTTAATAACATCTACCATATCTGTTTTTTCCCAGGTAAATTCAGGTTCTTCTCTACCAAAGTGTCCATAAGCAGCTGTTTTTTTATAAATAGGACGAAGAAGGTCCAGTTTTTCAATTATACCCCTGGGAGATAGAGGGAAGTTTTTAACAATAATTTGCTTTAACCGGGTATCGGGAATTTTTCCCGTACCAAAAGTATCTACCATCAAAGAAATAGGTTCGCTAACCCCAATAACGTAAGCGAGTTGAACCTCGCATCTTGTGGCTACACCACTTGCCACAACATTTTTAGCTATATATCGAGCCATGTAAGAGCCGGATCTGTCAACTTTTGAAGGGTCTTTTCCAGAGAAGCACCCTCCTCCATGGGACCCGACACCTCCATAAGTGTCCATAATTATTTTTCTTCCAGTAAGACCTGTATCTGCTTGATGCCCCCCTATTTTAAAACTTCCTGTAGCATTAATAAAATAGCTCATTTCCGGATCTCGATATTCTTCGGGAATACAGGGTTTGACTACCACTTCTATTAATTCATCTTCTATGTCCTCTGCTTCTACTTCGGGAGAATGCTGAGCAGCAAGTACTACTGTTTTCACTCTCCTTGGC
>QMQA01000181.1 GCA_003648845.1 Candidatus Aerophobota bacterium | reverse complement strand
GCATTTATGCAGCCCCGGATAACAGAGGTTAAGGCGAGACAGATACTTGATTCACGAGGCAATCCTACCTTAGAGTGTGATGTATGGGTGGAAGGAGGTTTTCGGGGAAGAGCCGCTGTTCCTTCGGGAGCTTCAACAGGAGAACATGAGGCTGTTGAACTGAGGGATGGAAAAGATGAGTGGATGGGCAGAGGGGTCTTAAAAGCGGTTGAGAACGTGAATCAAATTATTGCCCCCCGGATAAAGGGTAAGAATGTCTTTAATCAGACAGAGATTGACTGTTTAATGATAGAACTTGATGGTACAGAGAACAAGAGAAATCTTGGAGCTAATGCCATACTGGGGGTTTCCTTAGCTGTAGCAAAAGCTGCTGCAGCATTTCTCAGGATTCCTCTTTATAGATATATAGGAGGATGTCAGGCCAGAGTTTTACCTGTTCCCATGATGAACGTTTTAAATGGGGGAAAACACGCAGATAATAATGTAGATCTACAGGAATTCATGATAATGCCTGTTGGAGCCTCTTCCTTTAGAGAAGGCCTGAGGTGGGCAACAGAGGCCTTCCACTTTTTAAAAAAGATCCTTAAACAAGAAGGTTATACCACCGCAGTTGGAGATGAAGGAGGTTTTGCCCCTGATCTTTCTTCTAATAAAGAGGCTCTGGAGTTAATAGTAGAGGCAATAAAGCAGGCAGGTTATAAACCGGGAAAGGATATAGCTTTGGCTCTGGATCCGGCTGCTACCAGTTTCTATCAAAATGGGAGGTATATTTTATCCTCAGAGAAGAAAGAGCTAACTGCGGATGAAATGATTGATTTTTATCAGAAGCTCATGGAAGAGTTTCCTATTATTAGTATAGAGGATGGATTGGCTGAGGATGATTGGGAGGGATGGAGAACTCTAACTCAGAGATTGGGGGATAAACTGCAGCTCGTGGGGGATGATATTTTTGTAACTAACACTAAAAGATTAATTCAGGGAATCCAGTTGGGTGTAGCCAATTCCATTTTGATCAAGCCAAATCAGATTGGGACTCTTACCGAAACTATTGAAGCGGTAAGAATAGCCAGGGAAAATGGTTATACTGCTGTTATTTCTCATCGCTCAGGGGAAACCGAAGATACCACTATAGCTGATCTGGTAGTAGCACTTGAGACCGGTCAGATTAAGGCCGGTTCCTGTTCCCGGAGTGAAAGGATAGCCAAATACAACCAGCTTCTGCGCATAGAGGAGGAGCTGGGAGATACTGCTATATATGGGGGAAAACATATAAGGAGTCAAAGATAAAGTGAGGTTACCAAAATACTAAATTCTAAACAAATTCAAATCTAAAAACCTACCTGGATAATACACTGCAAAGGAAACTTTCCGGAACTTCCATTTTCCAAGGTTGCATTTTTCCTCATATTTACTAAAATAAAACCGGAGACTTTAAATGGATGATAAAAGAAAGAATTATAAAGGAGGTTATCCTCCCGGACCTTCACCAGGAGGCAAAATGGGTAGGAACCTTTTTTTACTTGTTTTGGCCTTTATTGTGATAATCTCAATTTTTAACTTAATAAAAATAGGCCCCGGACAACAGGAAAAACAGATAACCTACACTCAATTTGTCAGATTAGTTGAGACCGGAAAGATAAACAAAGTAACTATTAAGGGTCAGTCAATAAAAGGGCAGGTTAATGGTGCGGTTGTCACTACCTATGCTCCTGATGACCCTGAACTCATCAGTATATTGAGACGTAATAATGTGGAGATAGAGGCAGTTCCGCAAACAGAAGGATGGTGGGTAAACCTGTTAGGAGGAATCCTGCCAGTAATTATTTTTGTAGGCATATGGTTTTGGATATTTCGTCAGATGCGAGTTACAGGAAACAAAGCTCTTTCTTTCGGGAAAAGTAGAGCAAAGATAGCCTCTAAAGAAAAGGTAAAGGTTACCTTTGATGATGTGGCTGGAGCAGAAGAGGCTAAAGAGGAATTAAAGGAAATAATAGAGTTTTTGAGAAATCCTCAGAAGTTTCAGAAAATGGGTGCTAAGATCCCCAAGGGAGTGCTTCTGGTCGGACCACCAGGTTGCGGTAAAACCCTTTTGGCCAGAGCTGTGGCAGGAGAGGCAGGAGTGCCTTTTTTCAGTATAAGTGGATCTGATTTTGTAGAGATGTTTGTAGGAGTGGGAGCAGCAAGAGTTAGAGACCTTTTCGAGCAAGGTAAAAAAAATGCCCCCTGTATAATATTTATAGATGAGCTGGATGCAGTTGGCAGGCAGAGATTTGCTGGAATAGGAGGAGGGCATGATGAAAAGGAGCAAACTCTAAACCAGCTTTTGGTGGAGCTGGATGGCTTTTCTCCACGAGAAGGCATTATAGTAATGGGTGCTACTAACCGACCCGATGTTCTTGATGCAGCTCTGCTCAGGGCAGGTAGATTTGACAGAAGAATAACCATTAATCTCCCCGATATTAGAGAAAGAGAACAGATACTGCGACTTCATATGCGTAACAGACCCATTGGCATGGATGTTGATGTTAAAATTCTGGCTCGCAGGACTCCGGGATTTGTGGGATCAGATCTGGAAAATCTGGTTAATGAAGCCTCTCTTTTAGCTGCAAGGAGAAATAAAAATAAAGTTGAAATGGCTGATCTGGAAGAGGCCATAGAAAGAGTTGTAGCCGGACCTGAGAAAAAATCAAGGGTGATGAGAGAAAGAGAGAAAAAGATCGTTGCCTATCATGAATCAGGCCATACTGTTGTAGGCAATCTTTTACCCAATGCTGATCCCATACATAAGGTTTCCATAATTCCCCGCGGTTCAGCTGCACTTGGATACACTCTCCAACTTCCTCTGGAAGATAGATATCTGACTACAAAATCAGAACTTTTGGATAAGTTAGCTGTGCTTCTTGCTGGAAGAGCCAGTGAGCAGCTGATTTTTAATGAGATATCAACGGGTGCTCAGAATGATTTATCTCAAGCTACCCACATTGTAAGAAAAATGGTAACCGAGTACGGGATGAGTGAAAAGCTTGGTCCTGTAGCCTTACATTCTGGAGCTGAGGAGGTTTTTCTTGGGCGGGACCTTTTAAAGGAAAGAAACTACAGTGAAGAGCTGGCATATGAGGTAGACAAGGAGATAAGTCGCATTATTGAGGAGGCTTACAAGAGAGCCTACAGGATTTTGGAAAAGAACAAGGACAAACTTAGTCGGCTTGCACAAGAGCTGGAGACAAAAGAGGTACTGGAAGAAGATGATATTAAAAGGATTTTAGGGGAAAAGATAGTTACAGAGGAAAAAACTGTAGAGAAAAAAAAGGAAAAGGGAAAAGAGGAAAAGGTGGAAGGGAAAAAACCTTCCCGGAGAGGAACAAAGGGTAAGACCAAAAAAAAACAGATAAAAAAAATAATACCTGGCTCTTTTTTGAAGGGAGAAATCACAAGCTGACGGGGAAAAATGCAGCAGGAGAGTTTTGTTTTAAATTTTTCCCATCACAGAGTCGATTTAACCAGGAAAGTTGCAGTGATGGGTATTTTGAACCTTACACCTGATTCTTTCTATGATGGAGGAAAATACAGAACAGAAAAAGAGATTCTAAAGAGAGTGGAGCAAATGATTGAGGAGGGAGCGGACATTATTGATGTAGGGGGAGAGTCGACCCGACCGGGTATTGATCCTATTAGCTGGGAGGAGGAGGCAAGGAGAGCAGTTCCTTATGTTCAAAAAATCGCCCATCGGTTCAAAATTCCCATATCAATAGATACTTATAAAGCCAGGGTAGCTAAAGAGGCCTGTGAGGCAGGAGCGGAGATGGTAAACGACATAAGCGGGTTAAGATTTGATCCGGAAATGGCAAAGGTGGTCTCCTCCAGGAAAGCTTTCCTTGCTATAATGCATATTAAAGGAACTCCCAAGACTATGCAGGATAACCCCCGGTATGAATCCTTAATGGATGAGATAATCTCCTATTTAAAAAAAGGTCTGGAAATAGCCTGTGAAGCAGGAATTGATCTGGAGAAAGTGATTGTTGATCCAGGAATAGGTTTTGGTAAGACAGT
>QMQA01000180.1 GCA_003648845.1 Candidatus Aerophobota bacterium | reverse complement strand
GGCATTGGCATTTCCACTGTTAATCACAACTAACCTTGCCTGCCCTCTGCGGATTTTTCTCTGGGAAACCATCACCGGTTCTGCCTTCACCTTGTTCGTGGTAAACATACCTGCTGCCACTGCGGGGAACTCAGAAAAGATAAGAGCAAGATCAAGATTATTTCTCTTTATCCCACAGTGCACCCCTGATGCTTTGAAACCTAAAGGTGTGGTTATACCTCCTTCAATTTCTGTCAACCTCTACCCCCTTTTTACTTACTCAAGACCCATCTTCTCCTCAAATCCACACATAAGATTCATATTTTGAATAGCCTGTCCTGATGCTCCTTTAACCAGATTGTCAATTGCAGAAATTACTATCACTTTAGAAGACCTTTTATCAACATTTAAACCAATTCTACATCTGTTGGACCACAGAACTTCCTTGGTATGAGGAAAACTTCCAGCAGGTAGAATTTCAACAAATGGCTCTCCTTGATAAAACTCCGCGTAAATACCCAGCAGATCCTCGGTGGTTAACCTTTCTACAAGGTCTGCATAACAGGTGGAGAGGATACCCCGGTTTACAGGAATAAGGTGGGGTATGAAGGTAAGTTTTACCTTCTCTCCGGCAATTTTACCAAGCTCCTGTTCCATCTCGGGAAGATGTCTGTGTCCTGTAACTTTATAGGCGTTTATATTTTCATTAACCTCTGGAAAATGGGTCTGCAAAGTAGGATTTCTCCCTGCTCCACTAACTCCTGACTTAGAATCCACTACTATCCCCTCTTTCCTGATCAATTTGTTTTTAAGCAGAGGGGCAAGAGCAAGAATAACCGATGTAGGATAGCATCCAGGATTGGCAACAAGCACAGCCTTTTTTATCTTATCTTTATATATCTCGGGTAAACCATAGACAGCTCGGGATAAAAGGTCTTCTCGAGGATGGGGAACTCCATACCAGCTGGAGTAAACCCTGGCAGAGTTAATAC
Source organism: Candidatus Aerophobota bacterium (assembly GCA_003648845.1). The sequence continues at coordinate 3,095 of QMQA01000180.1, read as the reverse complement.
GAAAATCTGCGGAAAAATCAATAACCCTGATACCACGGTCAAACAGTCTGCCTACCACCTGAGCTGAGGTTCCATGGGGAAGAGCAGTAAAAACCAGAAAAGATTTAATTTTTTCTATATTTAACCTCTCACAAACTATATCACATTTAATACCAGGATAAACTTCAGAGATTTTTTTTCCAGCAAAGCTTTCCGAAGTTAGCATCTCTATCTCAACCTCAGGATGGTGGAGCAGGTATCTAACCAGTTCCACTCCAGTATATCCGGTAGCTCCAATAACTGATACTTTCATCTTATTCCTTTTATCTCCCGCGATTTACTTCCCTTAATTTTAGCAGAAGAGGGCTACCTGACAAGAAGGATGTTCTAAGGTTCAACATTCTACATTCGAGGTTCTACGTTCTACATTGGTCTTGTTTAGTTAGTTTGAAATGAACAAACCAGACCAACGAACATAACAAGATACAAGGAAAAGGATAGGAATATTGGGAAAAGTTCTTAATATGAGCTATGCGGAGAATTCCACCTCCTGATGATTACAGAGCCAACATTCACCGAGGAGCTAAATTTGTCCGAGCTGAGGTGAGTCCCTCCGATGAAAAAATAAATAAAAAAACAATGCGGATAGCTTTTTATCTTATATTCCACTTTTTCTTAAAATCTTTTAATATTTTCCTTAATTCCTCTTCTAAGGCACCACTTTCAGGAACAAAGGAGGAAATTTGCTCAACAGCTTCCTCTGTAGTCTGATCTAACCAGCTACTCAATCCCTTTTGTCTAATATCCTGAAGCTGCTCTCTCTTTTTAGATGCAGATAAACTCTTCCATCCTTTATTCTTATTTAAAGCCCTTCTCATCCTTCGAGGAAGGTACCTGCCTATTGCCTCTTTCATTAAGAGCATATATTCATCAATTATTTTTTCAATCTGCTCGTCGCTGAACTCTTCTTTCTTTCCTCTTTTCCAGAAAAACATAAATTCATCTCCTTTTTTTAAAATTATGTTACAAAAAATCCCTTTCTGGTCAAATGCAAATAATTAAATTTTTTCAGAAACTGAGGTCCTTTCCTTGACAGAGCAGGCTGATTGAATAATATATGTATCACCAATAATGCCGGCGTAGCTCAAAGGAAGAGCGGCTGATTCGTAATCAGCAGGGTGTAGGTTCGAATCCTATCGCCGGCTCCAAAATGGGTTTTGTTTTGGTTATTTGAATTTTGGTAATTTGATATTGTTTAGAGTTTAGTGCTTAGAATTTAATAGTTTAGGAAAGGTAAATTATTACCCCGGGGTGGAAAAATGAGTTTTCCGGAATATAATCCAAAAGGGATTGAAGAAAAATGGCAAAAACACTGGGAAAGAGAAAAAACTTTTGCCTCTTTTCCTTATAAAGGTAAAAAATATTATATACTGGAAATGTTTCCCTATACCTCGGGAAGCATCCATATAGGCCATGTCCGTAACTATACCATAGGAGATGTGGTTGCCCACTATAAAAGAATGCAAGGCTTTAATGTCCTGCACCCTATCGGATTTGATGCCTTTGGCCTGCCAGCAGAAAATGCAGCAATTGACAAAGGAACACATCCCAAAGACTGGACTTATGACAACATAGATAATCTTCGCCGTCAGCTTAAAAGGCTCGGGTTTTCCTACGACTGGGATAGAGAGGTTATAACCTGTGATAAAGATTATTATCGCTGGAACCAGTGGTTTTTTATAAAATTCTACCAGAAGGGACTTGTCTATCAAAAAAAAGCACCCGCAAATTGGTGCCCTACCTGTCGTACCGTTCTTGCCAATGAGCAGGTGATAGAGGGAAACTGTTACCGTTGTGATTCTCCCGTCACTCAAAAAAACCTTAAACAATGGTTCTTTAAAATTACTAAGTACGCTGATGAGCTTCTGGAAGAGATAGAAAATATGGAAAACTGGCCCTCTACTGTAAAAAAAATGCAGATTAACTGGATAGGGAAAAGCGAAGGAATGCAAATCAATTTCCAGATGGCACATAATGAGGAGAAAATACCTGTTTATACTACCCGTCCGGATACTATATTTGGAGCTACCTATCTCGTTCTTTCTCCTTTCCATCATCTCTCAGAGAAAATAGTAAAAAACAATCCTTCTCTCAGATGCGAAGTTGAAATAATGCGTAAAGAACAGCTGGTTAAAGGAGAAGTAGAGAAAAGAGGTATCTTCACGAACCTTTGGGCTATTAATCCTGTAAATAGAGAGAAAATTCCCATCTGGATAGCAAACTATGTACTGATGGAATATGGAACCGGGGCTATAATGGGTGTTCCTGCTCATGATACCAGAGATTTTGAATTTGCTCTTAAATACAACCTGCCTGTTAGAGTCGTTGTTTGTCCCCCGGATAAGGCTTCGGATACCCAAAATCTAAAAGAAGCTTACGTAGGGGAAGGAAAGATGGTAAACTCCGAACAGTTTAACGGAATGCCCAGTCAGGAAGCCAGGAAAAAGATGAGTGAATGGATGAGGTTAAAAAAAATAGGTACTCCTCAAGTTCATTATAAGTTGAGAGACTGGTGCATTTCCCGCCAGAGATACTGGGGAACACCCATCCCCATTATCTACTGTTCGAGGTGTGGACTTATCCCTGTGCCGGAGGAAGACCTCCCGGTGGAGCTTCCCTTTGATGTGAAAATTACGGGCAAAGGAGGCTCTCCTCTACAAAGGGTGGAATCCTTTGTTAAATGCAGGTGTCCCCGGTGCGGGAGAGAGGCAAAAAGAGAAACCGACACCATGGATACCTTTGTTGATTCCTCCTGGTATTTCCTGAGGTATACAAGTTTAAAAAGAGAAAATGTGCCTTTCGATACAGAGGAAGCAGATTACTGGATGCCTGTAGATCAATATATTGGAGGAATTGAACACGCAATTTTGCATCTTCTTTATTCCCGTTTTTTTATCAAGGCATTAAGAGATCTCAATCTGGTGAAAACAAAGGAACCTTTTACCAGACTTCTCACCCAGGGAATGGTGGTCAAAGATGGAGCCAAAATGTCCAAATCTAAAGGAAACGTGGTTGAGCCCAAGGATATAATTGACAGGTACGGAGCAGATACCCTG
>QMQA01000179.1 GCA_003648845.1 Candidatus Aerophobota bacterium | reverse complement strand
CAAAAAAGTTCAAAAGCAGAAGAGGTAAGGAGCAAGGAGGAAGAGAATTTATTGATACCTATATTCAAAGAGTTCTTAAAAATCCTGTCTATATTGGGAAAATTCAATATAAAGGGGTTATCTACGAGGGTAAACATTGTCAACCCCGGGATAAAAGTACCCACTTTTCACCGGTTTAAAATTACCCACCCTGATGAAAATCAGCTCGCTTTCTTCCCATAAGAACTGTATCAAAAACAGTGGTAGGAAAACTATTAAACTCACTTTGTGGAACATATGCTATTAACCTGGCAAGCTCTTTCCTTTTTTTCATAATTAGATACACAAAAAGGGGGTACTCCTCCTACTCCAAGAGAGACTGACCCTACATGACTGCAACTACTGTTATAACTCCTAACAAAACCAGAAGAAAAAAATAAAAGCTAATTTTTTTCCTGTGAATCCAGAGTATAAGTTCTGTATTTCGACTTCTGCTTTATTCTCCTTCATTTCTACTTTATTATATTTAAAGTAGAAGGTTATAATGTGGTGGTAAAACTTTTAAAGAGAAATAAGCTTTGATATGAGAGATCCTAAAACTTATTGCAAAAAAGTTGGGGCCTGCCCCATGAAATTTTCACCACAGGTTTTGACTTAGACCCCTTGCCTTTCTCCTTTAATTTTTGTATGATGATTTTAGAAATGTTTGCTTCAGGAGGTGTAAAAATGGAAGAAGAAAGGGTGGGGGTGGTGGTAAAGTATTTTGCCAGAGCAGGGGCAGCAGCTGTCAATCTTGAGAAGGAACTTTCTATTGGAGATACCATTCATATAAAAGGACACACTACCGATTTTGAACAAATTGTTGAATCTATGCAGATAGAAAACAAATCCGTAGATAAGGCTAAATCAGGAGATGCTGTGGGGATCAAGGTTAAGGATAGAGTAAGATCCAATGATGTTGTTTACAGAGTAAAAGAAGAATAGAAGAAAATAAATTTTAGCTCAGGAATTAAAGAAAATATAAATGTCCCCCCTCTATGAAAAAAAAATACTTGAAGGTTTAAATGAGGAACAGAAAAAAGCGGTAACCCATGGTGAAGGTCCTCTTCTCATAGTTGCAGGAGCAGGGACAGGTAAAACCCAGGTAATAACCCGCCGCATCGCTTACCTCATTGCTACTAAAAGAGCAAGACCTGAAGAAATTCTTGCACTTACTTTCACCGATAAGGCAGCTCTTGAGATGGAGGAGAGGGTAGATGTACTGGTTCCTTATGGCTATACCGATTTCTGGATTTGTACCTTCCATGCTTTTGGAGATAGAGTCCTTAAAGAGAACGCCCTTGAAATAGGCTTATCTCCTGATTTCCAGGTTTTAAGTGTTCCAGAGCAGGTGATATTTTTCCGGGAACATTTATTTGAGTTCCCTCTTTCCTATTACCGCCCTCTGGGGAACCCTACCCGTCACATTCAGGCTATCTTGACTTTTATCAGCAGAGCAAAGGATGAGGATGTTACACCTGAGGATTATCTTAGCTACGTTAAGAGACTGGAGAAGAAAGTAAGGGAAAATCCTGAAGATAAAGAACTTGAGGAGATGTTTTTAAAGGAAAGGGAAATTGCTCTAACCTATAAAAAATACCAGGAGCTTCTGGCACGGGAGGGTAAAATTGACTTTGGAGACCAGATAGTTCTTACTCTGAAGCTTTTTCGAGAGCACCCTTTGATTTTAAAAAGATACCAGCGTCGCTTCCGTTATATATTGATTGATGAGTTTCAGGATACTAACTACAGTCAGTTCCAGCTGGTCAAACTCCTTGCTAAAGAGCACCGTAATATTACCGTCGTAGGTGATGATGACCAGTGTCTTCCTCCAGGTACTTTAGTAAAAGTGAGGGGAGGGGAGAAAAAAATTGAGGAAGTTAGGCCTGGAGAAGAGGTGGTTACAGCAGTGGGCAAAGGGTACACGACTTACTCCAGAGTGCTTAAGGTTTTTAAAAAGAAAAAGAAAACTCGCTTTTTAACTTTTCATACAGAGAATGGCTATAAGGTTGAAGTAACTGATAATCATAAACTATTCTGTTTTATTCCACCTGTACCATCTGAAAAAAATCTCTACTATGTGTATTTGATGTGGAGACAGGATTTAGGATGGAGGATTGGGACGACCAATGATCTTGCTGCGAGCCTTAGATTAGAAAGGTCAGCTGACAGGATTGTTGCTCTCAGATGTTTTAATAGTGAAAGAGAGGCTAAGTATTTTGAGACCCTATGCTCTTTAAAATATGGTATTCCCACTGTTTGTTTTATGAAGCGTGATGGATTGCATATTTGCGATGAGTTATTGAAAAAACTTTACAGGGAACTGGATATAGACAAAGGGGTAAGAGCTTTAGCCAATGATCTAAGGGTAGATTTAGATGCCCACCATTTCTCTCTGGATAGTATTAATAGAGGAGATAAAACTCGTGTCAAAATTCATCTTGAGATGTGTTATCGAAAAAACAGTTTCAAATCAAGTAGAGATGAGCCACTCAAAAACCCATCAGTTCTTCATAGGGTTTTTCTTCAGACTTCTAATGAAAAGATAATTGAAAAGTTGAAATCGGCTAAAGTTCCTGTAACCAGGGCGAAAAAGGGTATCAGAGTACGAATTACCAGTAGCAAGTTAGAGGAAGCAGGTGCTATTGCTGAATATCTTAGAAGAGTCACCTCGGGTATTGTAGAAAGTAAATTTTCTCTTGGAACCTTAAATGTACAACATAAACCGGCACTTGTTATTCCTGCCTCCAATGTTTTGGTGGGTTTTTACCTACCTGTACTTAAAAACTCAAAAGTTATCTATGACAAAGTGGTTAAGATAAACGAACAGGTAAAAGAGGAAATAGTTTATGATTTAGAGGTAGATCGCACCCATAACTTTGTGGCTAACGGGGTAGTTGTTCACAACTCCATTTACAAGTTTCGTGGCGCAGCGATAAGCAATATCTTAGGCTTTCTTGACACCTATCCAGATGCCCATCAGATAGTTCTTACCAGGAATTATCGCTCACCCCAGCAGATCCTTGACTGTGCTTACAGGCTGATTCAGTATAACAATCCAGACCGCCTGGAGTTTAAGAATAAAATTAACAAAAGGTTGGTCACTATTAAAAAAGATGTAGGAAGGGTGAGATTCCTCCATTACGATAGTGTACTCAGTGAGGCTGAAGGTGTAGCAAAACTCATCAAAGAGAAGGTAGAAAGAGAGGATTACAGGTGGAGCGATTTTGCTATTTTAGTGAGGGCAAATGATGACGCAGAACCTTTCCTGCATGCTCTGAATATGGTCGGGATACCCTGGAGATTTTCTGGTAATGAAGGCCTGTACAATCAGGAAGAAGTCCGACTTCTTATTTGTTTTCTTAAAGCCCTGGTTAACCCAGAAGACAGTGTCAGTCTTTATTATCTTGCCGCTTCAGAAATTTATCAGATGCCCTTAAAAGATCTTACTCTGTGTATGAATTGCGCTTTCAGGAAAAATCGCTCTCTCTTTTATGTTTTTTCCCATCTTGAAGAGCTCTCTGATCTTAACCAGGAGCTTTCTCCAGAAAGTAAGGCCACTGTTCAAAGATTGCTTGGTGAACTTGAGGATTATCTTAACAAGAGCGTGAAGTTATCAACAGGAGAGATACTTTACCAGTTTATTACCAGGACAGGGTTTCTCAGCAGGTTGACCAGAAATCCTTCTGCCAGAAATGAAAGGAAAGTTAGAAACATAGCAAGGTTCTTCGAGCTTGTTCAAAACTCCGCTCGGGTTCTTAAAGATGATAGGGCAATGCAGTTTGTAAGATACCTTGACCTTTTAATTCAGGCCGGAGATAACCCCGCAGTGGCAGAGGCAGAGCTTGAGACCGATGCCGTGAACGTTCTTACCATTCACAAGGCAAAGGGTCTGGAGTTTCCAGTGGTGATTATGGTAAGTCTGATTAACCAGCGTTTTCCTTCTCCTTTTCGCCGGGAAGCGATTCCTCTTCCAGACGAGCTTATAAGAGATATTCTTCCAAGCGGAGATTTTCATCGTCAGGAAGAACGCCGTCTTTTTTACGTAGGGTTAACT
>QMQA01000178.1 GCA_003648845.1 Candidatus Aerophobota bacterium | reverse complement strand
TAATCCCGGCGATGAGGTTATTGTTCCTATGCCCTACTGGGTCTCCTACCCTGAACAGATAAGACTGGCGGGTGCAACTCCTGTATATATCTATCTGGAATTTGAAAAAGAGCTTAAAATAGATACGGAAGAGCTTAAAAGAGTTATTCATCCCGAAAAAACAAAAGCTATCATCCTCAATACCCCCCACAATCCTACAGGAGGGGTATTAAGTAGAGGGGAACTGGAGAAAATAGCTGCGATAGTTGAGGATCTTCCTATACTGGTGATTTCAGATGAAATATACGAGGAGTTTATCTACGAGGTACCTCATGTGAGTTTTGCCTCACTTGGAGAAAATCTATACAGAAAAACTCTTACCGTAAACGGTGTATCCAAAACTTATGGCATGACGGGATGGAGAATAGGCTATGCTGGAGGGCCTGAGGAAATTATCCAGGCCATGATAAGGCTTCAGAGTCACTCTACTTCCTGTGCAAGCTCTATATCCCAGATGGCAGCTCTTGCTGCACTTAACCTGCACAAACAGGAAGTTAAAAAAAGAATCGAAGAGTTCTCTTATCGAAGGAAACTGGTTAAAGAAGGTTTAAAGAAAATCAGAGGAATTAAAGTTAACAAACCCCTGGGGGCTTTTTATATATTTCCCGATTTCACCAATTTTCTGGGAACTTCTTATGGAAAAAGACAAATTAAAAATTCACTGGATCTGGCAAATTACCTGCTGGATGAAGCAGGTGTAGCAGTAGTCCCCGGTTCAGCTTTTGGACTGGAGGGTTACCTGCGGATCTCTTATGCAGTTGCAATTGACCAGATCAAGGAAGGATTGGAAAAAATAAAAAAGGCTCTTGATAAGCTAAGGAGTTAAGTATGGGAATGACCATATCTGAAAAAATACTGGCGGCTCATGCAGGAAAAGATGAAGTAAAACCAGGTGAGTTCATTCTGGCCAGAGTGGATTTAGCTTTTGCCAATGACATCACCGCTCCTCTTGCCATAGAAAAATTAAAACAATGGGGCATAAAAAAAGTTTTCGATAAGGAAAAAATAGTGTTTATTCCTGACCACTTTACTCCCAACAGAGATGTAAAAGCTGCTCACCAGTGTCTTTTAATGAGAAAATTTGCCCTGGAATATGGAATAAAGAATTATTTTGAAGTGGGAGTATGTGGAATAGAACATGTCTTTCTCCCGGAACAAGGATTTATTGTTCCTGGAGATCTTGTTATTGGAGCCGACTCTCACACCTGTACTCACGGGGCTCTGGGGGCATTTGCCTGTGGAGTGGGAAGCACAGATTTCGCAGCAGCGATGGCTACAGGTGAGATCTGGCTTAAAGTTCCTTCCAGTATTAAACTCGTATACAAAGGGGAACTTCCCTTCTGGACCACAGGGAAGGATCTTATTCTTTATACCATAGGTGATATTGGAGTAGATGGTGCATCTTACATGGCAATGGAGTTTACAGGCCCTGTTATCTCAAAACTTTCTATTTCCGAAAGGCTAACAATGTGTAACATGGCTGTAGAGGCGGGAGCAAAAAACGGCATAATAGCTCCCGATGAGGTTACCCTTAATTATCTAAAGAAAAGAGTTAAAAAACCTTATAAGCTTTATAAAAGTGATCCAGAGGCTACTTTTGTGGATGTAAGGGAATATGATGTAGAAGAAATTGAGCCTCAAGTAGCCTGTCCTCCTCTTCCTTCTAACACCAGATCCGTCTCTGAGGTTGAGGATGTGAAAATAGATCAAGTCGTGATTGGTTCCTGTACCAATGGCCACCTGGAAGACCTAAAACTTGCTGCCACCGTGCTTCAAGGAAAAAAGATACATCCCGAAGTAAGAACTATTATAATTCCAGCTACTCCCCGGATTTATCTGCAAGCTCTTAAACAGGGTATTATTGAAACCTTTATTGAAGCGGGGGCTGTGGTAGGACCCCCTACCTGTGGTCCCTGTCTGGGTGGTCACATGGGTGTTTTAGCAGAAGGAGAAAGAGCTATAGCCACAACGAATCGTAACTTTATTGGTAGAATGGGGCATCCAAAAAGCGAAGTTTATCTGGCAAATCCTGCTGTTGCTGCAGCCTCTGCTGTTAAAGGTAAAATAACTCATCCTCGGCAGATTATCAAGCAAGAACTTTTGAGAAACCCGACCCCTGGTCACTAACCATTCCTTGACAGTGACAGAAGGGTATGTTAAAATTGGCAAGGGAAAAAGAAGGAGGTAAAAGTTTCCCGGAAAGTCAGCCGAGATAATTTTAAAGCCAGGTGAAAGGAGGTGGAAAAAGAGGAAAACTTTTTAAAAACATAAAGGAGGGGGATAGAGATGTTTAGACACAGAAAAAAAGAGGAGCTCTCACCAAAAAGGCTGATAGTATGTGTAAGTTTGATGGTCCTGTTGATGGGAGCACTGCCAGCTCTGGCCCAGGAAAAGCCCCTGGAGAAGCAATTGGAAGAAGCAAAAGCTACCATTGCTGACCAGGCTAAAATAATCGAGGAGCTGAGAGAAAATTTTTTCAAAGCTGTTGGAGAGTTAGGTGAAGAGGTGAGGAATTTACAGGCGGAAATTAAAGCTCTCAAACCCAAACTTCAGGAAAAAATCGAGCTTACTGAAAGACTTTCTAAAAAAATAAAGGTCCTCTCAGCGGAGATTGCAAACCTGATGTCCAGGAAAGCTGAACTGGAGACCTTAAGTGAGGAACGGCAAAAAGAAATTCAGAAGCTTAATGAGGAGATTTTTGCTCTCAATGCACAAATTGAGGAGCTGAAAAAGAAGAATGCGGAGCAGAAAAGGACTATCGATGAGATAACTGACAACTACTTTGAAGTGACAGGGAAGCTCAATGCACAAATTGAGGAGCTGAAAAAGAAGAATGCGGACCTGGAGGCTAAATTAACCAGGTATACCAAAACGATCAAGAACTATGCTGAAACCATTCAGGATTATCACCAGAAAACAGAGAAGCTAACTGAAGAAGTTGACTCTCTTAAAGCTGCTAATGAAAAGCTACAGGCAGACAAACAGCGACTTGAGAGTTCCAATAATACTTTAAAACTGTTGGCCGGTTTACTTCTTGTAGCAGTTTTTGCATTCTGAGGAGGGATGTAATATAATTCACCGACACTCGGTGAATACCAACATAAGGGGGTGAAAAGATGTTGAAGAAGCTAATAAAAAGTATGTTAATTTTTCTGGTGACATTTACTATTGCGGTACCCTTTGCTTTTGCTCAAGAATCATCCCTCCCTAACCTGGAACAGCTTACACAGCAAATACAGCTGTTGCGTACAGAAATTTCCCGGATTAAAGAAGCTACCAGTGAAGCCCGGGAAATTGCCGTTAACAGTCGACTTGAAGCTGAAAAGTTTAAAGAGGAGACTCTCTACAGACTGGGATTGTGGCGGAGTAGGTTGGGGGAAGGGATGATGATGAGCATATCTGCACAGGACGCCGCTAAGAGAGCAGAAAAATTAGCTAAAACAGCAAATGAGCAAGTTAACCTTGTATTAAAGAGAATAGGAGAAACAGAGAAATGGATTGATACTCTCTGTGCCCAGTTAACAGAGGAATCTCAGCTAAGGACAAAACGCCAGAGCGATGTGGAGAGCCTTAAAATGGACGTATCCTTAGCTAAAGAAATGGCGGCTACGGCAAAAGCACAGGTAGATGAGGCAGTGAAAAAGCTGGATAGAAGAATAGATACATTGAGTGGGAATGTAGAAGCTCTCAAAACAGAGGTCTTTTTAGCTAAAGAAATGGCGGCTACGGCAAAAGCAGAAGTAGATGAGGCACGAGAAGAGATTCGAGGACTGGCCGGAGAGGTCAGGAAAAATAGAGAACTTTTCTTGAGTAAAATAGAAAAAACCTTAGAAGAGATGAAAAAACGGGAGGAAAAATTCAAGTCTGAAAAAATGGAACTTAAAGCTCCTCCAGGTGCTTTTGTTTACAGGGTAAAGAAGGGAGACAGTTTATGGCGAATCTCCGGGTATCCGGACATCTACAACGACCCTGCACAATGGAAAAAAATATTTGAAGCTAACAAAGACAGGATAACCGACCCCAACCTCATTTATCCTGGTCAGAAATTGCTTATTCCTCAAGGATAAATAT
>QMQA01000177.1 GCA_003648845.1 Candidatus Aerophobota bacterium | reverse complement strand
GATATTCATAAGGGATGTTCTTGGGGATATGGCGAAACTCCAGAAGCAGGAAGTAATTGCCAGGCGGTTGCTTGGTGCAATACTTGAAAGGTATGGCTCAAGATACAGTTTTACTAAAATATCAAAAGATATAGAGAGAAACCATATTACAGTTATTGATTATCTTGAATATCTTGAGGAGGCTTTTATATGTTTTGTGCTCTATTCCTATGATTTTAACAAAAAGAGGCCAAAATGGAAAGGAGATAAGAAGGTTTATTTCTTTGATCCATTCATATTCCACGCTGTGAAGTCATACATAAGGGGAGAGCATGTGTGGGATGTGATTACCAACACAACGGAGGATGAGGAACTTCAGGGAAAACTTGTAGAAAATCTGGTTATTTCCCATCTTCTCATGTATAAAGAGATACCATTTTTGAAGATAGGAAAGACATTTCTCTGGTTCTACTATGATAGAAATGGGAAAGAGATAGATGGAATATTTAAAGAGAATGATGGTTACTCAGGGATTGAGGTGAAATACAGACATCAGATCCAGGAATCATGGAAATGTAAGGAGATATTTAATAAATGCTTTGTACTGAGCAGGGATGAGACGGAAATTAGAGATAACCTACTCTTAATTCCTGTAGATGTATTTCTTCTGCTGCTTAAAGTATCGGATAGAAATGTTTGAAAATTATTTTGAAGATATGTGTGCATGGATGGTGAGAAAATGTGGATGCAGCTGACCCTTAACGGAATTATTGCAGGGAGTATCTACGCCCTCGTTGCCCTCGGGTTTGTTCTAATTTACCGAACCGTTAGGTTCTTTCACCTGGCACACGGAGGGGTTTATACTGCCGGGACCTATGCGGCTTATAGCACCTATATGGTCCTTTTGAAGGCAGGGAGTAATTCCATAGTTTTGAACCTCTTTTTTGCCACAATTGTTGGGATGATCGTTGCAGGAATTTTAGGGGTTTTCATTGATAGAATCGTTTATTATCCATTGAGAAAAAGCTTTGCATCAGATTTGATTCATCTACTCGCATCCTTTGGAGTATTCGTTTTTATTCAAAACTTTATCCAGCTTATATACGGCGCACAGATTCTTACCATGAGAACATGGCCTGTTAAAGAAGGGCACCACATCCTAAGCGCAGTCATCACAAATGTGCAGATTGTCATTATAATAACGAGCATCGCTGTTATGAGTGTTTTGTGGTTTTTTGTGAAAAAAACAAAGTTTGGAAAGGCAATAAGGGCAGTTTCTGATGACCCTGTAGGAGCAAGTGTTGTGGGAATAAATCCGGAGAAAACCATAACGATTGTGTTCTTCATTGGTTCAGCACTTGCAGGGCTTGCTGGAACTTTGGTTTCTCTTGAGACAAATATAGAACCTTCCATGGGATTCAATGCAATCTTAAAGGGCATAATTGCAGCAATTATCGGAGGAATTGGAAGTTTTCCCGGCGCAGTGCTTGGAGGCTTCCTTCTTGGTTTTGCTGAAAACTTCGGCATCTGGAAGATTCAGGCAGGCTGGAAGGATACCATTGCTTTTGTTATTTTAATTCTTTTCCTGCTCTTTAAACCAGATGGAATACTGGGAACAAAGATAAAAATGGAGAAGGACTAAATGGAATACTTTATACATATTCTTGTAATCGCAGGAATATACATCATCCTTACCATGAGTCTTAACCTTATCGTTGGCTATACCGGGCTTCCTGCCCTTGGTCATGCCGCTTTCTCCTGTATAGGAGCATACACTTCTGCAATCCTTGCATTAAGGCTTGGCTTATCCCCCTGGATAGGAATTTTAGCAGGAATTTTTCTTGCGGTCATAACAGGTCTAATCTCTTCCTTTCCTGCGCTTCGCCTGAAAGGAGATTATTTAGCCCTTGCTACATTGGGGTTTAATGTAATTGTTTATGGGATTGCCAAGAATTGGGTTTCTCTTACTCGAGGTCCAATGGGACTTCCAGGTATTCCTTCCTTTTCTATCTTTGGCTTTAGTATAACAGAAACATGGAAGTATCTTATCCTGGTTCTTTTCTTTGATATAATTTCTTTTATCTTCCTCTGGCGTATAACTTCTTCACCCTTTGGAAGACTGCTCAAAGGGATAAGGGAAGATGAGAAAGCGATCCAAATACTAGGGGTGAATACAGTTAAATATAAGGTAGTAGTCTTCATGGTGGGTGCTGGATTTGCAGGACTTTCTGGGGTGTTGTATGCCCATTACATAACCTTCATTGACCCATCAAGTTTTACTGTAATGGAGTCTATAACAATTCTTCTCATGGTTATCTTCGGCGGAATGGCAAATTTATACGGTTCAATAATAGGGGCAATTTCACTTGTGGTTCTTCCAGAAGTTCTAAGATTTTTGGGGCTTCCCTCATCTGTGGCAGCACCACTTCGGCAGATGATATATGGACTTCTCCTGGTCATTTTGATGCTTAAAAGACCCCAGGGAATTTTAGGAGAATACAGGTTTAGATGAGCATGAAAATACTTGAAGTAAAGGGATTCACAAAGGAGTTTGATGGTATAAAGGCCTTAAAAGAAGTTTCCTTTTCGGTAGAGAATGGAACGATAAACGCCCTGATAGGCCCAAATGGAGCAGGTAAGACCACAGTTTTGAACATCTTAAGTGGATTTTTAAAACCAGAAAAAGGCGAGGCTTACTATAAGGGTAAAAAAATAACAGGTCTTCCTCCTTTTAAGATTTCAACGATGGGAGTTGTCAGAACCTTTCAAAATACAAGACTTTTCTTGCAGATAACGGTTCTTGAAAACGTGCTTATGGCTATGAGATATAGGAATGGAGAAAATTTACTGGATGTTATCCTGCGAAGGGACAAGGTGTTGAAGGAAGATAAAGAGAAGATAAATAAGGCAATGGACTACCTTTCACTGGTTGGTCTCGCAGAAAAGAAAGATGAACTTGCAGAGAATTTATCTTATGGTCAGAGAAAACTTTTAGAGTTGGCAAGAGCACTGGCAACAGAATCAGAACTCTTTCTTCTTGATGAACCCCTTGCAGGGGTATTCCCAGAGACAAGGAAGAAAATAATTGCTCTAATGAAGAAGATAAAGAAGGAAAGAAAGACAATAATCTTCATAGAGCACATAGTAGGAATTGTCTCTGATATATCTGACAGAATTATTGTGCTGAGGCATGGAGAGAAGATAGCTGATGGGAAACCCTATGAAGTTCTAAAGGACAGAAGGGTTATTGAGGCATACTTGGGAGGAGAAGGTGATACTTGAAGTAAGGGATCTTACTGTATGGTATGGTTCTTTAATGGCGTTAAACAAAGTGAGTTTTAATGTGAATAAAGGAGAAAGTGTCGCTCTATTGGGACCAAACGGTGCTGGAAAAACAACTGCTCTGAGGGCAATTATTGGAGTTTTGAAGGATTATAAGGGAAGAATTAAAGAAGGAGAGATCTTATACAAAGGAGAATCTATAAAGGGTTTGCCTCCCTATGAACTGGTAAGAATGGGAATCTGCTATGTACCTCAGGGAAGAAGGATATTCCCCAATCTGAGCGTTAAAGAAAATCTGGAAATGGGCGGATATATCATAGAGAAATTCTCGATTTTAAAGGGGAACCTGGAGAAAGTTTTTGAACTTTTTCCTGTATTAAAGAAGCGCCAGAAGCAAAAGGCAGCCACTCTTTCCGGTGGGGAACAACAGATACTCGCCATTGCAAGAGCACTAATGGTAAATCCTGAACTTTTGCTCCTTGATGAACCTTTATTGGGGCTTTCCCCTAACTATATCAAAGAAGTTATGGAAAAGGTTAAAGAAATCCAGAAGACAGGGGTAAGTGTAGTAATCGTTGAACACAATGCCAAAGCAGTTTTAAAGTATGTTAAACGGATATATTTGTTTTCAATGGGAGAAGTGATTTTACAGGATAGTGCAGACATTCTGACCAAAGATGGCAGGATTCATCAAATTCTCGGTATATTATGAGCTTGAAAATGTGTTTCTTAGCAACTTCAAATAATAGACGAATATCTGGCTCCATTATGCTACACCCAGATTGCCCTTGGCAGCTTCTTTATCTGCCAGCCGTTATCAAAAATCTCATTATAAAAGGGTAGAGTTATGAACGAGATAGAGTAT
>QMQA01000176.1 GCA_003648845.1 Candidatus Aerophobota bacterium | reverse complement strand
GTTAATTCCTCTTCCATTTCATTCTCTCCTTTCTTTATCCATTGGATAATCTAAAGTGGAACTTATCTCATTTTATAAAGCATCCTGAATGTGTCAAACATTGAATCTTTTGAAATATTCTCTTTGACATTTAAATTAATCCAGTATATAAATAAAAGGTAAGTAAAACTTGAAAGGTAAAAAAATGAGGAAAAATTTTTTTTATGCCGCTATACCCCTTACTTTTTTAATAATAGCTGTCCTGTTTTCTCAAGTTAGTGCAACAACTCTTGATGAGATAAAGCTGCATATCGAGCAGGGAAAATTTGAGCAGGCTATCCAGGAGTTAAATGATATTTTGACTACCAATCCTAACCTGGGAGAGGCCCATCTTCTCTTAGGTAAAATTTACAGCAAAAAAGCAAAGATACTTCTGGATATGGAAGTTAAGGAAGACGAGAAAGCCATAAAAGATGAGAAAATTAGCAATGTTGCTCGAAAAGAGCTTGCCAGGCTATTTCTGGATGCGGGAAGATACAACAGGGTAGTTAATCTCCTCTCTCCCCTGGAGGAGGAAAAACCCGAGTTTGAGATCTTAAAGCTTTTGGGCATTGCCTATTTTAAAGAAGGCCTTTTAACTCAGGCTCTGGAGAGACTGGAAAAAGCCGAGGGTCTGCAGCCCAACGATGCCGAAGTAGTTTTTTATCTTGCCCAGATTTACGAAAATAAGCAGCTTTTTGAAGAAGCTCTTAACTCCTACGAGAAAGTTATCTCCCTTCCTGGCCCAGAGGCTCTATCTAAAATAGCCCGGCAGAGAATTAAAAATATTCAGCAGGAAAGGGCAGGGTTTACTGTGGAGGATATAAAAGACCCTGAGATAAAAAATTTAATTCTCACCTCTCCCGGAGCTAAAGAGTATCCTGAGGCAGGAGCAATAATTCTTCTAAATGAGCGCGAGTGCCTGGTGAGAGAAGATAACACCATGATCGAACGTATTCACAGACTCGTCAAGATCCTCAATGTGAGGGGAAGAGAAAAATATGGAGAGATCAACATTGATTATGATTCAACTTATCAGGAAGTGAAAGTGGACTTTGCCAGAACCATTAAACCCGATGGCAGTATAGTAAAAGTTGGCACGAAGGACATAAAAGATATAGACAAATGGGCAGGATTTCCTCTTTACAGTAATGCTAAAGTTAAGGTTATCTCAATGCCTGAAGTGGTGGAAGGTTCTATAATTGAATATAAAGCAACTATCTATACAAGTAAATTGATCAACGGGGATGATTTTCAACTGCGTTTTGGTATCCAGTACTTTGAACCCTGTCTTCACCACAGACTGAGAGTAACTGTTCCCCGGGAAAGAAAGATCAACATTCATTATGTTAGATTAGAGGGTAAAAAGCCAGAGATAACCCGGGTGGGAGATTCATTAGTTTATGAGTGGAGGATTGATAATGTTCCTGAAATAATTGCCGAACCCAACATGCCTCCCTGGGCTGATATTTCTCCTTTTATAATGGTTTCTTCTTTTAAAAACTGGGAAGAGTTTTCTAACTGGTGGAGAAAGTTATCTCAGGAAAAGCCTGAGCCCACTCCCCGGATTGCACAGAAGGTAAGAGAGATAATTAAAGGGAAAAACACACAGGAAGAAAAGGCAAAGGCAATCTATCACTGGGTCATCTCCAATATAAGGTATGTGGGATTGGAGTTTGGTATAGCTGGATTTAAACCTCATTCAGCTGAGGAGGTTTTTGATAACAAATATGGTGACTGCAAGGATAAGGCTACCCTTCTTTTAGCTATGTATAAAGCGGCAGGAATACCTGCCTGGTATGCTCTTATAGGAACAAGGGATATGGGCAAACTGGAAGAGGATATACCAATGTCCCAGTTTAATCACGCCATTGTGCTGGCTGAAGTTGATGGCAAAATGGTCTGGTTAGATCCTACTGCAGAGGTTGCTTCCTTTGGAGAGGTTCCTGGAGATGATCAGGAAAAATTGGCTCTTGTTTTCTTTCCTGATGAAGCCAGATTTTTAAAAGTTCCTCTTAAAGCTCCTGAAGAGAATATGATAAAGACAAATATGCTAATAAACATAAACCCGGATGCCAGTATTGATGTTCGAATGGAGATGCAAACCTCAGGAGCTACCGATATGGATATGCGATCTTTTAAATACATAAAGCCTGCAAGACGCAAACAAATTGTTGAAAACTGGATAAACTCTATAGCTCCCGGGGCAAAACTGAAAGAATATAGCTTCAGTGACCTGGAGGATTTAAACATTCCTGTGAGATTAAATGTCGCCTTTTCAGCTCCTGATTATTTGAAGAGGGCAGGGGATGTCTGGCTTTTTACTATACCCGGCATTCAGATGGAGGCGGGACTGGTTGGAAAGGAAAAAAGAAACTATCCCATCACCTTCTCCACAACCTCTTTGTCTATAGACAGGGTAGAGATTCATCTCCCTGCTCAATTTGAAGCTCAGTTTATTCCTGAAGGAACTAATTTGCAGCTCCCCTATATATCTTTTAAATCAAGCTATGAAGCTGTTGGCAGAACCATCTTTTACGAAAGTATTTTAAGAAGGAGCAATACTAAAATAGAGATTTTCCAGTATCCACGGTACAAAGATTTTATGGAGAAGGTGTCAAGAAAATCACAGGAGCAAATAGTTATCAAACTCAAAAAACAAGGCTAAATCATAATTTAGTATTTAAGAAACCTGTTTTTTTGTCCGATTAACCTTCTGGCAGGGATAATAACTTCTTTCTTTCCAACCTCTTTTATATAACCTATCCTGCAGGTTTTGAAATTATTTTTCGCGGCAATCTGGTGAACATTATCGATATCTTTCTCTGCAACAACAATGCAAAAACCTATTCCCATATTAAATACACTGAACATCTCCTCATCCGAGATATTCCCCGTTTTCTGTATTAGAGAGAAGATGGGTTGAGGTTCGGGAAGAAAATCCAGCAGGTAACTTACAGGAGATGCCACCCGATTAAGATTTAAAAGTCCTCCTCCGGTTATATGAATGAGTGCCTTTATGTCTATCCCCATTTTTATCATTTCAAGAACCGGGAAAACGTAGATAAGAGTCGGCTCCAGGAGCTCCTCACCCAGTGTTTTCTCAAACTCGGGGATGTAAGTTGTAACTTTTAGTTTTCCTTTTTCAAAAAGAGCCTTCCTTGCCAGGGTAAATCCATTGCTGTGTATTCCACTGCTTGCAAAACCGACCACAACATCTTTTTCCTTTATATCCTTGCCTATAATTATTCTGCTGAGGTCAATCAAACCCACTGCAGTCCCTACAAGGTCAAACTCATATCCAGATCTTTCGCCCTTTATCATTTCCTTTACCTGGGCAACCTCACCTCCGGGGATGTTAATTCCGGCAATTTTTGCTCCTTCATATAAGCCCTTGCCAAGCTGGTCCAGAAGTTCAGGGTCAGGCCTGGTAACTGCAAGATAATCAACCATGGAAACAGGCTCAGCCCCCACACAGATTATATCATTGACGTT
The DNA here is from genome assembly GCA_003648845.1 of Candidatus Aerophobota bacterium. Next base: position 614 of record QMQA01000176.1, on the reverse strand, counting down.
CATAGCAACACAATCAATACCCACAGTATCGTATTTTCCCATCAGTTGAGCAATGAGGATTTTGGTTCCTACTCCATCTGTGGAGATGGCAAGACCTTTACCTGAACCGATGTCAATAATATTGGCAAAATAACCAGACTCTAATTTAATTGAGCCTATTCTTTTTTTAAAACCGAATGTTTTTCCTGTCCATTTTATAAGGTATTGCAGGGCAAGCTCTTCCCTGGCAGTATCTACTCCTGCTTTTTTGTAGGTTAATTTTTCTTTTTGCATTTATCAGCCCCGCCTTATTATCTGATTTTAAAAGTTACCATACCCGCTATAGTCAAAGCGTTAACTGGCAAACCTTGAACTCTGAACATCGAACATATTTTTATTCTGACTGCTGGGTTGTTATCACGCCATCGATGTAAATAGGTATTCCTTTTTCCACTCTTTCTCCTTCCCACCAGCGAAGAATTTTCTCCCCCCCAACCCGGTCAATATTTAAATTAACGTCAATTATTTGCCTTTCACCTGAAGCACTGGCTTGTTCGGAAGTAAAAAGGGGTCTTAATACCATTACCACAAGAGCTATTGCAATGATGGTGAGGACTAACTTAGTATACCAGTCT
>QMQA01000175.1 GCA_003648845.1 Candidatus Aerophobota bacterium | reverse complement strand
CCAAAGAAAGTGTTCATGCCAATGAGTTTCCCCATTCGAGCCGGACCGTAGATATCTCCTATTACAGCCGGGAACTGAGTCACCCAACCTCCGTATCCAATCCCCAGGATGAAGGCTCCCAGATAAAAAGGCAGAATACATCCTGCTCTAATAAAAAGAAGAATTGCTATCCCTGCACCCTGGAAAATAAAAGAAAGATAGAATATTGTTGCTCTTCCTATCTTATCGGAGATTGCTCCCAGCCCTATTCTACCAGCAACGCTAAAGATGCCCAGAAAAGCCAGGGCACTGGCCGCTCTTGCGGGGTCTATTCCCATATCTATGGCATAAGGAACCATGTGAGTGTTAACTATATAAAATCCTAAAACAGCGAACATGAACATGAAGTTAAGGAACCAGATAGGTAGTGCCGAGCTTACCTTCAACAATTTTGATAAGCCGTTCTCCACAGATAAAAGACTCTTGCTCATAACTGAACTTTTCTCACCTGTATTTTCTCCATCAGGAAAAAGCCCCAGCTCCTCCGGAGAGGACCGTACCAGTCCCCAGGAAAAGGCTATACCAATACTTGAGACAAGAATTCCTGAGATAAGATAAGCAGCTCGCCATCCATAAAAATAAATCAATCTTTCTGCAACAGGAGACCATATGTAAGAGAGTCCTACAGCCGTGGATATTACACCCAGAGCCAGCCCTCTTTTTCTTCTAAAAAATTTTCCTATCGTGGATGCTCCTGGGACATATATAGCTCCTGTGCCTAAGGGTGTAAGTATGCTGAAAAAGAGAAACGCCTCACCCAGAGAATCACAAAAATACATAAGAGCTGCAGCTATCCCTGTTATCGCACACCCCAAAGATAGGATAAATCTCGCACTCAGCCGATCGCTCACCCATCCCCAGAAAAAAGCTGAAGGAGCGTAAACGCCCATATGCAGCGAGAAAATCAAGGAGGTCTGTGCTCTACTCCAGCCAAACTCTTCCACTAAGGGCTTGAAGAATACACCAAATGAATACCTCAATGCGTAATCCAGAAAAAGACATATAAATACTGCTACTACTACCCACCATCCATAAAAAATTTTTCTTTTTTTTCTCTTAAGGCCGGTTGTCTGATTGTTATTCATATTTTTTTATTATAACCGAAAGATTTTCGCAATCAACTTTTAGCTATTATCTGTTGGTTTAACTCCTGTTAAAAAAGGTGAGCACTTGGAGGGTCAGAATAATAAGGTGAAAAACAGCTTTGTTGGAAGATCAAAATGCACATCGAAATATTAACCTGATATACCTTTAATGAAGGCTTCCACCAGAGCAGGATCAAACTGAGAACCTGCCAGTCTTTTAATTTCTTCCAATGCCTCTTCTGGCTTCATTCTGTCTCGATAGACCCTTTTGACGGTCATAGCATCGTAAGCATTGGCAAGGTGTATAATTCTGGCTCCCAGAGGTATTTCCTCCCCCTTTAATCCCTGAGGATAGCCATTACCATCCCATCTTTCGTGATGATGAAGAACCATAGGGATTATTTCCTTAGACAATGGAGATAGCCTGATAATCTCAACACTGGTTCTTGGATGAGCACGGATAAGATCCATCTCTTCCTTATTCAATTTCCCGGGCTTGGTTAAAACAGCTTCCGGGACGCCAATCTTACCCACATCGTGGACCAGACTGGCTATCTTGATTAGCCCGATTTGTCTCTCATCAAGATTTATCTTTCTGGCCAGAGTGGTTGCATAGTTTGCTACTCTTTCTGAGTGTTTGCGGGTATAGTGGTCTTTCCGGTCAATCTTCTCCAGAATCAGATCCTGGATAAATTCAAGATTTATCATAAATGGTGATAATATTCTATTTTCTCCTATCCACTTTGCTGTGTACAAAAGAGTATCAACCTTACGCATAAGATCCTCAACGCCTGTTCCGTCTTGAGGAGAGGTAATAATAGATCCACTAACTGTTATCCTGGTTTTGAATTCCCCTTTTCTGCCACCAAATGGAATTTTTTCTATTTCTGACCGGATTCTCTCTGCCAGTTTAAAGGCTCCTTTCTGGTCGGTCCTGGGAAGGAGGATAATAAATTCATCACCTCCGTATCTGGCTAAAATATCGGTTTGGCGACAACAGCGCAGCATTCTCTGGGCAACTTCTCTTAAGACATAATCTCCAGCCTGGTGTCCATAAAGATCGTTATAGTTTTTGAAATTATCAAGATCAAACATAACAAGTGAGGTGCTGCCACCGTAACGGGCAACTCTTGCTATCTCTTTTTTTAGATTATCGTAAAAGTAGCGGGTGTTGTAAAGGCCGGTTAAAGGATCAGTAATAGAGAGTTTAACATTTTCCTCAAAAAGCCGGGCATTCTCTATGGTAACTGCTGCTCCGCCTGCGAAGATACTGGCAAGTGAGATTTCCTCCTCATCAAAGAAGTGTTTTTTCTTGCTTAATATGCAAAGAGCCCCTATTGTTTTTTCTTTGCCTTCGAGAGGTACAAAAAGTGCCGAGGTGTAGCCTTTTTCTATAGCCCATTTTTTGTAAAAAAAGCGGGGCTCTTTTTTAATATCCTCCACCGCAACAGGTTTTCTTTTAAGAATTGCCTCACTTACAACGCCTTCTCCCAGCTTGAGGATACTCTCACCTAATTCCTCTGGGTTCAGATTGTACGCCCGGGCTATTTTTAAGATGTTTTTCTCCGGATCGAGCAGACGGATTAAAGCTGCATCTGCATCAAAAAGCCGGACAGAGTTGGCCAATATAGAATCAAGGGCTGGTCCAAGCTCAAGAGAGGTTGCTATCTTCCGGATGGTATGAGATAAAGCCTTCATCCGGCTAAGTTGCTTTTTAAGATTCTCTACCAGAGTGGCATTTTCGATAGCTATTGCTGCCTCACCTGCAAAGGTGAGGGCAAGAGAAATTTCTTCCTTCTGGAAGGTATGTTTTGTGCGACTGAGAAAGGAAAGAGTCCCTATTACCTTTTTCTTTCCATACAAAGGTACCCCCAGAAAGGAAATAAATCCCTCCTTTTTAGCCCACTCTTTTGCAAGATAATGAGGGTTTTTCTGTATATCTTCAATAGCTACAGGTTTTTTCTTCAACACTACCTGATTGAGCACTCCCTTTCCAAGTTTTATTGTCTTCACTGCAGGAGAGTCTTCCTTCAAATTGTATGCCTTTACCGTCTTTAATATCTTCTCTTTAGTATCAAGCAGTCTGATGAGAGATGCATCTACCTTTAAAAGGTTTGCTGAATTTTCAGCAATGATGGCTAATGTCTCATCAAGATTAAGGGAAGTTGTGGTTTTGCGGATGGTGTTATAAAGAACGTTGAGCTCATTCACCTTTCTGTTAATGGTATCCTCAATAAGCTTTCTTTTTGTAATGTCCCGCACCACACTTTCAATTCCTATAATCTTTCCCTCCTTTTCTACCAGACGAAAATTACCCTCTACCCAGAGTATTCTTTTTTCCTTGGTCAGGACTCGAAATTGATAACTGGTTTTCGCCTTTTCTCCAGCCAGTCTCTTTTTAAAATGTTCAAGGAGTAAGGGGGTATCATCTGGGTGAAGAAAGGAAGTAAAGGGAAGTTTTTTTAGTTCCTGAGGTGAGTAGCCTGTTATCTCAAAGAATTTGGGATTGGCAAGGCTGATGTAACCCTCGGGACTGATCATAAAAAGAACATCCTCGGCTTTTTCAAAAAAGCTTCTGTATTTTTCTTTTTCTTCTGTGATTTTTATTATCTTCTGCCGAAGCTGTTTATTTACCTTTTCTAACTTTTTATAACGTTTCTCTAAATCTTCTCTATTCATTGCATATCATCTTTTCTCTTCTTGAGAAGACTATCAAGATAACAAAGAAGAAAGGCTATTTTAGCTAACTTCTTGCTGATTTGATTCTAACCACGAGTGGTATTCTCCGGTAGAGCAGTGAAAGGAGGGTAAGTGCCACCAGTTAAAGGAAGAAAAAACATAGCAATCAACTGTTTTAACTCAAAGAACACACCCTCTCACATTTTTTCTGGCCAAATATCTCCCCCAATTTAACAAAAAAGGTAAAAAAGTCAACAATACCTTGCCATCCCCCAGTTTTTGAAATCTTGCTATAGACCTACCTTTAACTAATCATTTTCTCTGCAAAATCAATCCTGAATTTTCTTGACAAAATTTGTCTTACAGGTAATATACTGATAGAT
>QMQA01000174.1 GCA_003648845.1 Candidatus Aerophobota bacterium | reverse complement strand
GTATTAAAACATTCATAACCGTTGCACTTCCACTTATGAGTTCTGCTTTTGCTGCAAGTTTCCTGTATACATTTATGGTTGGGATGATTACCATCAGTGCGGTTATATTTTTAATAGCTCCAGGAACAAATCTCGCTTCGTTACTTATACTGCGACTTGCAGAAACAGGAAATATTGGGAAGGCATCTGCTATGGCAGTAATGTTAACAATTATTGTAATGGTAAGCTTGATGTTGCTAAAACAGGTCTCGAAAAGAACAAATGTCGAAGTTTTAAAGGGGTTTTAGAGTATGGAGGATGAAATTGTTCTACAGATAAGGAACCTGACTAAAAAGTTTAGTATTGTGGTTGCTGTTAATAATCTAACTATAGATAGAATAAATAAAGGTGAGTTTGTCACATTTCTGGGACCATCTGGATGTGGTAAAACCACCTTGCTGAGGATGATAGGAGGGTTTTACTACCCAACATCCGGTGATATCATAATGCATGGTCAGAGGATAAATGATATTCCCCCAGAGAATAGAAAAACAAGTATGGTTTTTCAAAACTACGCCCTATTTCCCCATATGACTGTGTATGATAACATTGCGTATGGATTGAAAATTAGAAAGCTGACGCATGGAGAGATCGACAGGAGAGTAAGAGAAATTATCAAGATAGTTCAACTTGAGGGTATGGAAAAAAGGAAACCGAACGAGCTCTCAGGAGGACAGCAGCAGAGAGTAGCTCTGGCAAGATGCATCGTAATAGAACCTGAAGTTATTCTTTTAGATGAACCATTATCAAATCTAGATGCAACACTCAGGGTTTTGATGAGGGAGGAAATTAGAAGAATACAGAAATCTTTAAATCTCACAACAATATTCGTTACACATGATCAGGAAGAAGCAATGAGTATGTCCGATAGGATTATGGTAATGAAGGATGGTGAAATTCAGCAGATAGGTACACCGGAAGAGATCTACGAAAAGCCATCAAATACCTTTGTTGCATCTTTTATTGGATACATAAATCTGATTGAGGGCAGGGTTATTGGTAAAAAAGATCATTCTGTGATTATTGATACACCCATTGGTAAACTAACAAATAAAAATGATGAAATACTTGGTATTTCCACCGGGCGTAAAATCATTTCTGTAATAAGACCAGAATCAATAGAGCTTAAAAAGCAAACATCCGGTATTAATGTAGAAAATACAATATCGGGGAAGGTTAAGAATTACACATACATAGGTTCTATTGTGAGGTATACAATTGAAGTAAAAGGCCTTCCGAATAATATAATTGTTTCCGTTTCTAATCCACATGGTAAGGGACTATTTAAAGAAGGTTCAACAGTAACCCTCATATTACCAAAAAATTTTCATTGCATACAGGAGTAATCCGTTAATTATTCATTAAAATTTAGACTTGTATACATTTATTTTTTAACCATGGCAAGGATTTTCCAATATTATTTGACAACATATTTTAATGTTATAATTATCGATGCATGATATTTAAACAATTCAGGAGGAACTTATGGGAGAAACTGAGATTCTGGAAAGATTAAAAGAAGCGGTGGTAAACTTTGATGAATCTCTTGTACAGGAAATGGCTAATAAGGCGATCGAAGAGGGGCTTGATCCATTAAAGGCGGTTGAAGAAGGCATGGTCAAAGGGCTCGATATCATAGGTGAAAAATATGAGAAAGAAGAGATATTTTTACCAGAATTGATGATGGCTGCAAATGTTTTTCAAACGGGAATGAAGATTCTTGAGCCCAGGATAGCAGATCAGGGAAAGGAGAGAGAGAAAAAAGGAGTGGTAGTAATAGGCACTGTAAAAGGTGATATCCATAAAATTGGAAAGGATATTGTTACCCTCCTCATGAGGACAGCGGGTTATGAGGTACACGATCTCGGAGAGGATGTTGACCTTTTTACATTTATTGAGACGGCTAAAAAAGTGGATGCTGATGCAATAGGTCTTTCTGCCCTGCTCACTTCAACACTTTCAGGCCAGAAGGATGTAATAGAGGCCCTCACTCAGAATGGATTGAGAGACAAATACATAGTCATGGTTGGAGGTGGAGCGGTTACACAGGAGTGGGCAGAAATGATAGGAGCTGATCTTTATGCGGAAAACGCACAGGTGGCTGTGCGAAAGCTTAACGAATTAATCACTCAGAAGAGGAAGTGAATAAATATTATCAGAGGAGGGATTGCAATGCTTAGTTTTTATGATGTGATAGATAGAACAGTAACCGGACCATTAATGTCGGATAAAGACTTTTATTTAAAGATATATGTTCCTGAACTTACCAAGGTTATACAGAAATACAAAATTAAATACAATCCTGATACACCATTGCCATACGATGATGCACTTGCAGATGCTGTATTTGAGGCAGCGGTTGAGTTCTTTGCCAAAGTTGGTGCTTATTGTCCTGATACTTCGCGTGTTTTAAAGTTTACGAAAAATGAGATTCTGCAGGCAGCCAGTCAGGCTCCGTCTGAATCCACCTTTGGAGAGGGGCCAGATCGAAAAACCATGCGCTCCAGAAAGCCTGATGAACATTCAGAACCCTGGTATCATTGTGGTGGAGGTATTTACACAACCTCTGAACAGATATTTATGAACCAGGTGGAGGGGCTTGCAAGTATTACAAAGGCCAATTCTCTTTCAATCCCATCCTCTATTAATTTTCGGGGAAAAGATGCACGAGTACGTTCCCCTCAGGAAGTACTGGCAACGATTAAAACTGTGTCCATGGCACGTGAGGCATGCAGGAGGGCGGGTAGACCGGGTCTTCCGATTTTAAATGGAATCTCAACTGCAACGGGACCAATATCAATGTTTGCCGCTTCTCATCCAAATTTTGGATTGAGGCCATCTGATGGTTTTCTTGTGGATTCCCTTGCCGAGCTAATTGTTGATTATGAGGCCCTTGATAAAGTGGCATTTTACACGAGTATTGGGGCAAATATAGGATCAACTTCCACACCTCTTTACGGTGGATACAATGGAGGAGCAGAGGGGAATGCAATAGTTTCGGTAGTATATAATCTACTTGGAATCCTTGTTTTCAGGGGAACCTACCATTACAATGCTCCTCTTCATACTAGACTGAGAGTTTCATCCACTCGTCCTCTTCTCTGGGTAATATCGCTTGCAAACCAGGCAATTCACAGAAATGCCCCGTATCCAACTCTTAATTTACCGTATCTTGGTGGTGGAGCAGGAACTGACTGTTACTACTACGAGATGGCCGCATACCACACATGTGTTGTAACATCGGGCGGGAATATGCTATCAGGTCACCCTTCGGTTGCTGTTGCTCCTGACAGCATTGTGCCTCTCGACCATGTTTTGAATATAGAAGTGGCGAAGGCCGCATCACAGCTAACACGTAAAGAGGCAAACCCGATTGTACTGAAACTACTTGAGAAATATGAAAAACAACTTAACGATCCTCCAAAAGGGCTCACATACCAGGATTGTTATGATGTTGTAACCGGAGAGCTTAAAAACGCTGAGTATGCCAACCATGTGGAGAAAATCAGAAAAGAGCTAAGAGAGCTCGGTCTTCCGATTGAAAAATGTGAGTAGTAAATACAAACCTGTAAAAATTGTTGACATACAATGAATTATATGATATAATAAAGTTTTGTCCAGATAAAATAAATAATAATTTATCCTAAAGGAGGTTTAAAAATGAAACGGCCTGATTTAAAATGGCTGCTGATTATACTCATTCTTCCTTTGTTTTTATTCTTATTTATCAATGCTGGAACAAAAGAAGAAGTAAAAAAACCAACTACTTTAAGAATTGCCATTACAACCAACCCTAACTCTATAGAGCTGGCAACTGGAGATGACAGAAACGCACATAATGTAGGTTGGCAGATATTTGACACACTGGTATGGTTAGATGATGAGGGAAAAATAGTTCCAATGCTTGCGGAAAGCTGGGAGGTAAAAAATAACGCGACGGAGTTTATTTTCCACTTGAGAAAAGGAGTAAAGTTTCATAATGGTAACCCATTTACCGCAGACGATGTAGTGTTTACATGGAAACGTGGAACAGGTAAAAACATCAAATGGCGGGATGTTTTTACTGAGGTGAAAGAGGCCGTAAAGATCGATGATTACACCGTAAAGCTCATTACCGAAAAACCCAATGCAATACTTCTGTCAAGAATTGCAG
>QMQA01000173.1 GCA_003648845.1 Candidatus Aerophobota bacterium | reverse complement strand
ATATTCTCCTCAAGGTCAACTACTAAAATTGAATTTGAAGAGGGATCAAGCTTTACTTTCCCATTTTTAGAAAGATAATCCTTAACAGAAGGAACAACCTCCTCTGCCAGGGCATAGGTTAAAAAGAAAGTTTTTTCCTTAAGTTCTACAGGCTTTCTTATAACCCTTATAACATTATCCTCTATTATGTAATCAAAACCATGGGGAGAGAGAATAAAAGATAAAGCCTTTAAGACGGGGATGGGTCTTTTAAAACGAGCTGAAACCTTACCTTTAACCTCTGGATCAATAATTACATTTATACCGGTCTTAACCGATATCAATCTTATGGCATCTTTCAGTTCAATATCTTCAAAATCCAGAGAAATAAGCTTTTTTTCTACAGGAATTTCTTTTCCGCTTAAACCTGGAGAAAAACACCATACAAAAACAACTAAAACCAGTCCCGCTATAAAGAAAAATTTCATCTGTCTCATCCTGCTCTCCTATATTTTAAGCATCCTCAATTTAACTATTTTATCCTCTCCCACAAGAATAACCTCGCCTCTTTCTCCTTCTATGCGAGCCACCTTTAATCCATCCAAAACCTGTCCTTCTTCTGCTACCCAGCTTTTTCCTCCCTTGCTAATAAGGGCTACACCTCTTTCTCCATACCAGACAATACCCACCAGCTTGTATTCTGACTGAGTTACAACGGGGAGAGGTTTTTTCTTGGGTTTTTCCTCCTTAGGTTTTTCTTCTTTTTTGATCAAAGGAGAAAAGGGGTCTCTTTCTTTAATCACCGGATACTTAAAAACTGCGGGCAAAGAAAAATTTTCCGGCTCCTCAGCAAAAACCAGCTCACCAGAAAACACCAGGGTAGCTATAATTGACATCATAAGGTAGAACAATGCTACCTGTTTCATCTTTTCCTCCGCTCTGCTTTCTTAGAGGTTGCAACCCTGGCAGAAGAGGTGCCACCTGCACCTGTAGGGGTAGATATGCCCTTGTACTTATAAAGAGAGAGGGCCAAATTTGCCTCTATTGTATACCCTTTTTTGTTAGAAACTTTTAACAAAACATTATCCACGGTAAAAGAGCCAAGTCCTCCGCGTCTGGCCATATCAGATAGTAACATGCCCAAATTATGGTATTTTCCGTAAAGATGAATATTTAAAGGTGTACGAAAGTAATCCTCCTCTTCTATTATAGGCAAAGGAACAATATTCACATATTCAATCCCGTATACTTTCCCCCTTACTCCCAGCTCGTATAGAAAAGAAGCCTGGGTTTCTCTCAATTTTTCCTCAAGGAAAGACAGATTTTGCTGGATTCTCTGGTTTTCTCTCTTTGCCTCCTCCAGTTCCTGAAATTTCTTTTCCAACTTAACAAGCCTCAGGGTCTGCTGGGAAATTTTCCGGTTAAGAGAGTTTTTGTAATTAATTTGAGGAAGATAGACAAAAAAATAAAAAATAAAAATCATTCCCAGGAAAACTCCCACCCCAACCAGCAGTCTACCTTTCACACTTAATATCATACTTTTAGCCCTTAAAGTCTTCAGATAGAAAACATTTAATCTGGAAAAGCATAACCTGTCTGCCACCGAGCTCCTGCTGAGAGAAACTGGTGAATCTTACTTCAGAGAAAAATTTGGAGCTTTCCAGCTTCCTTATAAATTCAGCAACACCTATGGTCTTGTTGAGGCTTTTTCCTTTGACCTCTATAAAACCCTTTTCATTATCACTTTTTATCTCCTCAAGCCAGAGTGTATCAGGGAGAGAACGATAAATAAAATAAAGTAGCTCTGGCCAGAAGGACTGTCTTATTACCACTTTTTTAAAAGCATTAAAACGATCCTGAAGTCTTTTGTTTTTCTGTTTTATTTGCTCTATTTCCTGAAGAACCGGCTGGTACTGTTTGATTTTATCTGTAAGTTCAGCTAATCTATCCTCCAGAGGGAAAATGGTTTGATTCAAAGAAAGATAAAAAAGATAACAGATACCAAGCGCACAGACTGCACATATACTAACAAAAATAGCAAAATCCCTTTTTTTCCTTTTTTCTACTATCCTGGATGGTAAAAGATTGATTTTAATCATATCTTGTTATTTTCCTGAGTGCAAGTCCCACAGGTACCGCAAAAAGAGGAGAAAATGAAGGTAAAAGTTCCTTGAATTTTGGTTTTTGATACTCGATATTAACAAAGGGGTCCATTTTTTCTACGGGGACTTCCAGTTCCTGGGATAAAATAGTATCCACCTTTTCCAGCAGGCACACCCCTCCTGACATAATAACTTTTTGTACCGCTGTTCCTTCTTTGGTCGATGTAAAATATTCAAAAGAACGCACCACATCCTGTACCAGATCGCTCAAAGATTCCCTGATAATCTGCTCTATCTCTTCCACTTTTATTTTTCCGCCCAATTGTTCACTCATTTTAGATAAACTTCTTGCTCTTTTTAAACTCTCAGCCTGCCCGTAATTAACCCTCAAAATCCTTACCAGGTATAAAGTTATGTTATGTCCACCGAATTTTATATCCCGCACCAGAAAAGGACGGTCTTCGGATAAAATTATAAGATTGGTTATATAATGACCTATATTTAGAAGCGCAACACCCTCTTTTGTATTCATTTTAATATTCTCGCTAACATTGTAAAGAGCAAGAGAGTTTACATCCACTATGTTCGGGCAAAAACCTGCCTGTTGAAAGATTTGAAGATATTCATCTATTGTTTGATTTTTCACCCCCACCAGTAAAACAGACATCTCTCCTTCTCGTAAACCTGGCAAACTTTTCTCCAACACCTGATAATCCAGGGTAATCTCCTTCATAGGATAAGGAAGGTGTTCTTCCGCTTCCCATCTTATAGCCTCACGCAATTCACTTTCCCTCATGTAAGGAACTTTTATTACCCTGACAGCTACTGACTCTCCCCCCACACCAGTAACGATTTTCTTAGGATTCAGCTTGTATTTTTTAATAATTTCTTTCATTTTTTGAGTAAGAAACCTGGCATCATTTAGATAACCACCTTCTTTCTCAGAGAAGGGAAGATTTTCTATTCCTAATTTTTTTAACCTCCATTTTTTCTTCTCGTGCGCAAGTTCAACGAACTTTAAGGAGGTTGAACCTACTTTTAATCCAACGGTTGTTTGGGCCATAGTTTTCTCTCCTTATTTATCAGAACTGATTATTAAGGTAACAGGCCCTTCGTTTCTTAAATCCACCCTCATTCTCGCTCCAAACACTCCTGTTGCAACTTTAACCGGGTATTCGGATAAAAAATCAACAACTTTATAAAACAAATCCTTAGCTACATGAGGACTGGCAGCCTGTGAGAAGCTGGGTCGATACCCTTTAGTACAATCTCCGTAAAGGGTAAATTGAGGAATAGCAAGAATTTCTCCTTCTACCTGAAGCAAGGAAAGGTTCATTTTTTGATTTTGATCCTCAAAAACTCTCAAATTAACCAATTTTTTTGCCATCCAGGAAGCATCCTGCACTGTGTCATTTTTGCCTATAGCAAGTAAAACTACCAATCCCTTCTTTATCTGTGCCACTTTTTTCTCCTCTACAATGCACCCTGCCGAGCTTACTCTCTGAACAACGGCCAACATTCACACCTCTTCTATATGACCCTTGGTGGAAGGAATATCTTTTCTTCGTTCATCCATTGAAGTAGCCTGATCCAGACTAACACCAAAAGACTTAAATACACCTTCCAGGATATGGTGGTATCCTTCACCATAAAGAACATTCAGGTGGATAGTAAAACCTGAGTGAGTACAAAAGGCTCTAAAAAAATCTTTAAAGGAATATTTTACCTCACCCTTCATATTAAAAACAAGCAGTGGCCTGCCGCTTATATCTACTGCACACTGAACAAGAACATCATCCATGGGAACTATTGACCAGCCGTATCTTTTAATTCCTCTTTTGTCCCCAAGAGCCTGAGAAAACGCTCTCCCCAGACATATACCCACATCCTCCACCAGGTGATGCTCATCTACTTTGATGTCTCCATGAGCTTTAACCTGAAGATCAAAAAAACCGTGATAAGAAAAAATTTTCAACATGTGGTCCAAAAAAGGATATCCGGTATCAACAACTGATTTTCCAGTTCCGTCTAAATTTAAATATAACTTAACTTGGGTTTCTTCTGTCTTCCTGGTTACTTCTGCCTGGCGAGTCATAAAAATCAACCTTCAGGT
>QMQA01000172.1 GCA_003648845.1 Candidatus Aerophobota bacterium | reverse complement strand
TTATCCAGAGCTTGCTCGGGAATGGCTCCTCTGTTATAATCATCCTCTGCTCTTTGCAGGTCCCTTTCCGCATTATGAAAATTAGCAAGAGCCTGTTGATAAGCTGCTTCTGCTCGCTTAATTTCTTCCTCTCTTGCTCCTTCTTTTGCTTTGGCCAGGTTAGCCTGGGCTATTTTTAAAGCTGCCTGTGCCTGATGAAGCCCTGTAAAAAACTCTGTCCGGGCAGTTGCCTTTACCAGGTCAAATTGTGCTCTGGCAGATTGAAAAGAGGCCTTAGCGTTTTTAAAATTATTCTCCGCCTGTATTTTTGCCAGAGACTTTGCCTTATCATAATTAACCCTGGCAGAGATCAGAGCTGCCTCTGCCTGTTTTACCTGGAGTGCAATATCCTTGGAATCTATTCTGGCTATAACCTGCCCTTTTTTTACCTCATCTCCCAATTCTACAGTCAACTCTTCTAAGGTCCCACTTACCTTGGGAACTACCTGCACCTGCCTGATGGGAGCTACATCAGCAGTAAGGGATATTTCCTTAATCTCAGAGGTAGACTCCCCAGTTTGAGAAAAAGCCACAGATGTTCCTGAAAAAACAACACTTAAGACAACCAGCAATAATATTATTCTTTCCTTCATAACTTTATCCTCCTTTCCAATAGCCTTTACACCTCATCCTTCTATTTTTCCCATTGCTTTAATCAAAGCTGCTGTTGCCAGATTATACTCATAAAGAGCCCTGCTGCAGGCCAGTCTTGCCTGAGTCAAAGCAAGGCTGGCATCAAGCACCTCTATCTGGGTAATGGTTCCGCTTTTATATCTTCCCTCAGCAATGGATAAGGCCTCCTCTGCCTGTTCAACGTTCTTTTTTTGAGCAAAAAAGACCTCTTTTGCTGTCTGCATGTCCCAGAAAGCTTTTTTTACCTCAAGTTCAATTGCATCTTTAAGCTGGGAGATTGATAGCTCCAGCTGCCTTAGCCTGGATTTTGCCTGTTCCACAAGAGCTTTATTTTTCCCCGAATCAAAAAAGGGGAAAGATAATACCAGATTAATATTCCAGCTTCTATCCCATTCATCTTCTTCACCCGGATAGGTAAATTCATAGTTTCCCACAAAGGAAAGGGAAGGGTAATTTTTTACCCTTGCTATTTGCAGGGAAACTTCAGCTATATCTTTTTGAATCTCCAGACTTTTCAAATCATTCCTTGCGGCAAAAGCGGTCTTGATAGCCTCATCCAGAGTTATGATTAAGGGTTTAAACTCTAACTTTCCCTCTATTTCCAGAGAAAGGGAGGGAAGAGATAAAATACCTGCCAGTCTTTCTTTTGCCAGATTTAAATTATTCCTTGCCCTGATTACCTCAGGTCTTAAGTTGGCAACCTCCACCTTTGCCCTTAAAAGGTCAAAACGAGAGACTCTTCCCGACCTGTAAAAAGACTCCACCACCTCCAGATGAGCTTTAGCCTGGTTTAGAGCTTTCTCTGCGGTTTCAAGATTTTCCATAGCAAGAAGAGCCGAATAAAAGCTCTCCTTTGCCTGATAAACTATCTCATTCTGAACCTGGTTTAACTCTTTTTTTGCTATGGTGAAAGAGAGCCTTGCCTGCTTATTAGCCAGACTGAGCTGTCCACTGGTGTAAAGAGGCTGAGTTAAAGTGAAAACAAAAGAAGTTGTATCCTGCTCACCCATAGGCACCTCCATACCGAGGATAGACATTGAAGGAACCTCTCCAAGATGAGTGTATGTTCCGCTAAGACTGAGAGAAGGGAGGTACCCTGCAACCACCTCTTTTACTTTCTGTTCAGCCTCCTTTACTTTTTCCCTGGCTAAAAGAACCCGGGAATTATTCTTCAAAGCTATATCTATTGCCTCCTCCAGGGTAATTGCCCGGGAAAAGGTGGGAAAGAAAAAGAAAAGGGACAGGATTATCAACCACAATAAGTATTTAACCTTCATCTTGTGCCTCAGTACAGATTCTTTGATGTAAGACTTGAAATATCCTCAAGGCCTCTTTTCTTTCATCAGCGGTTAATCTCTTCAAAATTGAAACTATCTTTCTTCTTCTCGCTTCTTCAAATTTTTTAACAAGCTCACTCCCTCTGGGAGTCACACTTACTCTAACCACCCTTCTATCTGAAGGATCGGGTCTTCTTACCACAACCTTCTTTTCAACCAGTTTATCTACAACTCGTGTAAGAGTGCTAAGCTGTATACCAGTAGCTTTTCCTAACTCACTCATTATGGGCTCTTTTAAAATATAGATTTGACGGAGCACGGGCATATAAGCAAAATTAATGTCCATAGTTACAATTTCTTCCAGGCCCTCATTACCAAAAGCTTTAACTAAATCCGGGATTAATTTATCCAGTATGGCTGCCTCCTGTTGAAGCTTTTCTTGCATTATCGCCCCCTTAAAAATTTTCGTTTTACAATTTTATCATAATACAATTTTTTAACATGTCAAGCAAAGAGAAAAAAAGCCTTCTCAGAATTATGGGAAAGTCCTGCCAAAGAGTAAGTGTAAGTTGACAAAAATTTTTTTGTCGGTATGCTAAGGCTGCCGGCAAAAGATATATAAAGACAATAAAAATAGGAAGATATGAAGAGGAGCTCCTCGGGGTATCCTTAAAAAGGAAGATTAAATGTTTAAAATATGTTTTTTCTTGTCCTTTATTCTTATTTTTTCCCCAATAGCTTATGCTGATATGGGAGCAATAGTGCCCGCTGAATATGTGGATCTTAGTGAACCGGGGCAAAAGGCCATTATTGCACACAATGGCTCTGAGGAGATCCTGATCCTCAGTACGGATTTAAGTGCAACCATCTCTACAGAAGCTTTGCGATTTATTCCTCTGCCATCCGAACCAGAAGTTAACCTGGCACCCGAGGGGTGTTTTGAAGCACTGGGTAAGCTGGTAAAAAAACACAATCTTAGATATACCATAAAGTACAAAGGGAAGTCTGTTCCTGATAAGCCAGTTGAATTGCGTTTCCACAAAAAAATTGGAATGCACGATGTTACCGTGATAAAGATTAACAGTACTCTTCATTTTAGAGGGTGGGTAAATGGTTATTTTAGGCAAAAAGAGCTACCTCAACGCGATGAATACGGAGAAATTGAAAATATCGTTGCTGATTACCTGAAAAGAGAAATTCAGTATTTCGTTTTTGATTTTGTGAAACTGGATCAGAAAGTTACTTCAGTAAATCCACTCATCTATCGATTTAAAAGCCAAAAACTATATTATCCGTTGAAAACTACCAGTATTTTCGGTGGCGTAGGCCAGATAGAGCTATTTATTTTCGCAAGAAGTGCCAGACATTCTTTATGGCCGAGTGCAGCTTTTTTTCAGGTAAGTACGGCCTCGGTAGTGAAAGCAAGTGAGCTTATAGATATTTGTCCAGCCATAAATGAGCTATTGGGGGAGGAGTGTTTTATACAAGCATTCAAATACGAAGGAAAGTTAAATTTCAGAGGTGACATTTTCCAAGAAATCTCTATCGAAGAAATAATGCCATGGGAGTCGACCCCTTTGTTGCCTTTTGCAGAGGAGTATTTATACAAACATCCATAAGAAAGAAGAAACCTAAGGAGGAGATAGTTATGAAAGTTAAGTGTTTTATCTTTTGCCTGATAGGTCTGGTAGCTGTCCTGGGCACATCTGCCACAGTGATAGCTAAAACTGTGGTCAATAGCACGGCTGAGCAGCAAGCAATGGTTGAGCTTACCGTGTACAATAACAATTTTGCCCTTGTTAAAGATACCCGGAAAGTTGAACTTCCTGCTGGTGTGGGTGAATTAAATTTTATGGATGTGGCCTCTTATATTATGCCGGTAACTGTTCATGCAAGATCATTAAATTACCCGAAGGATTTTACTGTTCTTGAGCAGACCTACCAGTATGATCTTATGAGTCCTGATAAACTCCTTGAAAAATACGTAGGGAAAAAAATAAAGATAATAAATTGGAATGAATTCCAGGACAGAAAGGACACAGTAGAGGCAGTTTTACTTAGCACCAGCCAGGGGCAGATTTACAAAATAAACGATGAGATATACCTTGGTTACCCCGGGTATAAAGTTCTTCCTGGTGTACCTGAAGATTTTGTAACTGAGCCCACCCTCAAGTGGTTTTATGAGAACAGAGCTAAAAAAGCTCATAAACTGGAGGTATCTTATCTTACCACCAATATAAACTGGAAGGCAGATTACGTCATGATCTTAAATGAAGATGATACCTCTTCAAGTATCTCTGCATGGGT
>QMQA01000171.1 GCA_003648845.1 Candidatus Aerophobota bacterium | reverse complement strand
GCTTTTGATAGTTTAACCAATCCCGGGATTAACTGTGCAACCCCGGGGTTTTCTCCAAGTGAAAGGAGAAGATCAGTTTCAGGTAAAGAGAGGGGCAAAAATTCCTCGGGTTCCTCAACAATTACTGGAAAATAGGAAGGGGCTGTCCAGGTAGTTATTTTCCAGCTTGAGGGAGCGTGAAAATTAATATTACCCGCTATTCTTTTACCATAATTTCCCTGCACTACAGCTAAAATACGCATTTTATTTTATATATGTATAAAAAAATTAATTTCGTCAACTATCTTCTCTGGCAGTTTTTTTATTGATATTATATTCCCTTTTCAAGGTTTTTTTGATGGAACCTCAGAGCAAAGCTAAAAAACCCTGCGGAAAATGCAAGGATAGCCGCTATATTTAAAAAAACAGGATAAAATCCTGAACCACCCAGGCTATATCTAATTATATCGGTAGCATAAGTTAAAGGAGATATCATAGCTGCCAGTTTTCCCCAGAAGGGAAGATTCTCTAATGGGATGAATATTCCGCTTATAAAAATAAGAGGGAACCTGACAAGAGAAGAGAGCATCATCACCTGGGAAGGAGCCTCGGTCGCAGGGGAGGATAAAAGAACTCCAAGACAAGAAAAGCATAAAGAGGATATGAGCATACCTCCCAGAAGGACAAAAGGGTGATGGATAGATGTATGAAAAAATACGGGTCCTATGATAAGAGGGACCGCGGATATCACCATTCCGAAAAGAAGTCCTGCCAGGGTATCGCCTGAGAGAAGAGAAAAAATGGAAACCGGTGTGGTAAGCAATCTCTCGTAAGTTCGGGCTGTTCTTTCCCAGGGGGTGACCAGAGGCCCAACCGATGAGGATGTGAAAAAAAGAGTCATGGCTACAAGAGAAGGTATAAGGTTATGAGGAGGAATCTTTCTCCCTAAACTAAAGGCCAGAAAGAAAAATACAGGAAATAAAATGCCAAAGATGATGACGGGGGGTTTCAGATAGTAAATACGGGCATCTTTCTCTGCTACTGCCACCGAGCTTTTCAGGGTGTAAAGAAATTTAGAGGAGGAACATAGTTTATTCATAAGCTTGTCTCCTTTTCTTCAGTAAGTTTAACAAAGACATCTTCCAGACTTGGACCAAGTATACTAAGAGAGATAAAACGTAGGTTATTTTTTTCACTATATTCAGTAAGTTTTCTTATTACCCTATCCGGGTTCGGAGTATAAAGACGTAGTTTATCTCCTAATCTCTGACAACTGTTAACATGAGGAATATTTTCAATCTCTTTTATATTTGAAGGTATTCTGTTAAAGGCAACTTCTACAGATTGGGTTTTCTGGAAAGCACCTTTTAGCCTTTCAGGAGTATCAATAGCAACTATTTTTCCTTTGTTTATAATAGCTACTCTGTCACAGAGAAGATTTGCCTCTTCAATATTGTGAGTGGTTAAAAAGATAGTTTTCCCCTTCAGTTTAAGCTCCTGCAGGACCTCTCTTATCATCCGGCTACTTTGAACATCGAGGCCTGAGGTTGGCTCATCAAGGAAGAGAACCTCTGGGTTGTGGATTAAAGACATAGCAAGAATTAGTCTTTGTTTCATTCCCTTGGAGAATCTTCTTGTTTTCTCATCTTTTCTCTGCCATAGACCAAATTTTTGAAGAATTTCTTCTGCCTTTTTTTCTCTCTCGTCTTTTCTCACGCCGTAAAGTTTTCCCATGAGGATCATATTTTCCCAGGCAGAAAGGTCTACGTAAACATTGCACACCTCAGGTACAACCCCCATAATTCTCTTTGCAGCAATAGGGTCTTTAATAATATCTATTCCCATAATTTTAGCCTCTCCCTCATCTGGCAGCAGGATTCCTGTAAGGATGCGAATAGTGGTAGTTTTTCCTGCCCCGTTAGGCCCTAAGAAGCCAAATATTTCTCTTCCCCTAACCTCAAAGCTAATATGGTCAACACCTATAGTTTCCCTGTAAAACTTTGTTAAGTTTGATACTTTTATAACTAAATTTTCATTCATAACCCATATTACCTCAGTTGCTTCTGCTTTTATGACACTTGCAATAACCTTTTTTTCCGAAAAAAGCACGACCAAGATGATATATTGCCACTATTGCTCACCTTCCAATAGAATATCAAATTCTTTTATGAATTGCTCTATTTTCTCTTTATTGGCTGAATAATGCACCCAGTATCCTCTTTTTTCTGCATATATCAGTCCAGCCTCTCTTAGAACTCTTAGGTGCTGGGATACAGCCGGTTGAGAGACATTGAGAAAGTTGACTATTGCATTAACACAAAGAGTTTTCTCTGTTAGCAGTAAAAATATCCTCAATCTTGTAGGATCAGAAAGAGCCTTGCATACCCTTGTTACTTTTTCTATTGTTACTTTTTCTATCTCTGGGTGGAGTATAATTATTTTCTCCTTTAAATAAGTATATTAGCATTTACTTATAAAAATACTTGAAAATTTTATTTTGTCAAGAACATCTTCCGCCCCCGGATTTTATTCCCTCATAGCATTCAGCAGCTCAAAATACACACTATCGTAAAAGCCTTTCTTTTTTGAATCTTTTTTCTCATTTTCTGGCTTCTATAAACTAAAAATCCGCAGTTTCCAGGTTTTCCTTTAAAGGAGAGATATGGCAAGTATCATTTAATCTCAAAATGGTGAATCTTCCATTGTGGCACTCAATTATATTGATACAGCAAGGGTCTTGCTTTATTTTCCAGAATCCGGACTCATCTATTCCCAGAATACTGCAGATAATTAGCTTATTTATTACTCGATGAGAAACAATCCCTACATAGCCTTGATGTTTAGAGATAACTTCGCGTAAGGCTTGCCAGGATCTTCTCTTTGCTTCCCAGAGGGTTTCCCCTTTGGGGATTTTAACTCTATTAGGCTCTTTTTCCCACATCTGATAAAGTTCTGGATAACTCCTTTTTACCTTTTCATAAGTTTTACCTTCCCATTCTCCATAATTTAGGTCCAAGAAACCCGGGTAGGGTACAATTTCTACACTATTGTTTTGATATTTTTTTATAATCTGTGCAGTTTCCAGAGCTCTTTTTAGAGGACTTGAATAAATGACAGTCAAGTTTATATTTCTAAGAAAGCTTCCCGTAGCATCGGCCTGATTTCTCCCCACTTCATCAAGTGGAATATCTATATGTCCTCGAAAGATTTTCTTCTTGTTCCACTCTGTTCTTCCATGTCTTATAAGAAAAATATGTAATTTTTGAGTGCCCATAGGTCACCTGGAAAATAGAAAAACTCCTACTTCCCTCAGAAGTAGGAGTTATCATCCTGCAAACCTGCAGGCTATTTATAAGGTGAACTCCATCACCTGTTTTGTAGATATTTTTAATCTCTTTTAAATGTAAGTCAAGAGATCGCTCAACCTCCCTTCGGGAGTAAATAAATTAAATCGTAATAACGTCGAATCTAACGGTCTTTAAAGCTCCCTTCTTCCTATTGGGGCAAGCTCAGGTGACCTTTCAAACCAGTTCCTGGTAGCAAGGCATATCTTAACCAGCATAAGCATTATAGGAACCTCGGTCAAAACTCCCACTACTGTAGCTAAAGATGAACCTGAGGCAAGACCAAAAAGCATAGTGGAGGTGGCAATTGCCACTTCAAAGTGATTTGATGCACCAATCATTGCTGCGGGGGCAGCATTTTTATAAACAAGACCTAAAAGCTTTGCCATAAAATAACCTATGACAAAGATAAAACATATCTGAATAAATAAGGGTATAGCAATAAGACCAATGCTCTGAGGCTGTTTCAGGATGATCTCGCCTTTAAGAGAAAAAAGGACGACTAAGGTGGCAAGAAGAGCAACAATGGAGATATTTGTTAGCCGGTGGACAAATTTTTTCTCAAACCACTCAATCCCCTTTTTCTTTATAATTTGTTTACGGGAAAAATACCCTGCTACAAGAGGAAGACCCACGTAAATTAAAACTGATAAAACTATAGTCTGCCAGGGAATGGGCATCCTGTTGAGTTCCAACAGGAATCCGCCCAGGGGAGCGTACAAGAAAAGCATGGTTAAAGAATTAATTGCTACCATAATCAGGGTAAGGCCTTCATTCCCCCGGGCAAGGTAGGATCACATAAGAACCATTGCTGTACAGGGAGCAATTCCTTAAAAGGATACATCCTGAGATGTAGGAGCGGTATAAAGGCACCTCCTCTCCCCGAATAATCTCTGTTCCCGGGATAAGGGGGCGAAATAAAACTCCCAGGAAAAAAGAGGCAATAAAAAACAT
>QMQA01000170.1 GCA_003648845.1 Candidatus Aerophobota bacterium | reverse complement strand
TAAAAGACCCTTCTTTAAACAAGCTACTTGAGCTCTAACTGGTAGGAGGGTCAATTCCCAATGATAGCAAAAGCTCTTAACCTCACTTCTCAGCTTTGTTAGGAGTTCAAGTCATAATTTCTTACCATTTTTTTTGTGTTCTTATCACCTTTTACCTTAAATATGCTTATATTTTTTGTTTTCCTGCGGTTTTGGTTTAAAAACTGGGGGATGGCAAGAGGAGATGGGGGTTGACATTTTTAAGAAAATAAATATAATTTTAAACTGAATTCCGAATGCGGAATTCCGAATTTATATGTAGGAGCTAAACACGTAATCAAGGGTTGGGTACAGGAGTCTTAAGCTTAAAAAAATGAGTATATAATTATAAGTTAATTCAGGATCAATTGGATTAAAGCAGAAGGAGGAACCGTAGATGGAAAGGAAAAGTTTGGTAGGAGGAAAGTACAAGGTGCTTTCTGACAAAGAGGTTGAGATGATTCACAATGCTTCTCTAAGAACTTTGGAGAAGACAGGAATGGAGGTAAATAGCAAGAAAGCTCTGGAAATCTTTAAAGAGAAGGGAGCAAAAATAGATTTTGATAAGAGAAGAGTGAAGATTCCCAGAAGCATGGTAGAAGATGCCATAGATAAAGCACCTTCTAAAGTTGTCCTTTGTGGAAGAGAAGAAAAACATAATCTTATTTTAGAGGACAAGAGAGTATATATGGGTACAGCAGGAACAGCGCTCAGTGTCCTTGACTTAGATACTGGTGAGAAAAGGCCTTCTACTCTGAAAGATGTAGGAGAAATTGCTCGTCTTGTAGATGCTTTAGAGAATATCCAATTTTATCATTTAACCGTTTATCCCAACGACTTACCCAGAGAAAAAGTAGACGTTAATAGATACTATGCTGCTTTGAGTAATACTACCAAACATATAATGGGAGGACCCTATACCAGAGAAGGAGCTTTAGAAGTTATCAAAATAGCAGAAGAGATAGCGGGAGGGGAGGAAGCTTTACGGGAAAAGCCTATTATCTCTTTCACAATTTGTGCCATGAGCCCTTTGAAGATAGATGCTACTTATGGAGAAATATTGATTGATATCGTTAAAAAGGGAATACCTGTGGCTGTTCCTACGGAGCCCCAATGTGGGACTACTGCACCTGTTACTTTAGCTGGTAATTTAGTCCTTTACGGAGCAGAGACCCTGGCTGGAGTAACCTTAGCTCAGTTGGTTAATCCAGGGACGCCTGTTATTTGTGGTTATGTGGGAACGATAGCTGATGTTCGTACTATGGCTTATACCTCAGGAGCTGTAGAGATGGGGCTTTTAAATGCCGGTGCTGCTCAGCTTGCTCAATACTGGCGGCTTCCTTTTTATGGCACAGGAGGGATGACAGACTCTAAGATTCCAGACATCCAGTCAGGGTATGAGAGAGCTTTAAATCTTTTGCCAGTAGCACTGGCTGGTGCAAACTATATCCATGATGCAGCTGGATATCTTGAATCTGCTCTTACTGTGGCTTACGAGCAATATGTGATAGATAATGAGATTATAGGTATGGTGATGAGAGCTCTAAGAGGAATAGAGGTAAATGAAGATACATTAGCTCTTGATGTAATAGATAAAGTTGGGCCAGGAGGGAATTTCTTAACTGAGGAGCATACGGTATCTTATATGAGGTCAGAATTCTTCTTTCCTAAAGTTAGTGATAGGTCTCACCGAGAAAAATGGCTCGCGGAAGGGGGTAAGGATGCGAAGGAGAGAGCAAAAGAGATGGCTAAGGATATTTTAGCTAAACATAAACCTCTTGCCATTCCTTTAGAGGTTCGGAAAAGAATAGAGAAAAGAAAAGACATAGTTTATTCTTTAAATTTTTAGCTGCGTATCCCGTTAGTGTTGGTAAATTAATTTGTTCTTTCTCATAAACGATACGAACCATCTCTAATCTTCAAAGCTGTAAATCTCTACTTCAATGCAGAAGCTTCTTACAGAGCTGTAAGTAGACAACTTCATGTGAGACCATACCAGCTGTTCCTATGGATCAATAAGTTTAGTGACAACTGCAAATCCTTTGAGGAGGTAGCAAGAGAACTTTCTCCTCAGTACACTGGTTATTTTCTTGCTGATGGAACAACTATATCTATTCAAGGAGAAAAATACCAATTTCTCCTTACAGCTGATGTTGAAAGTCAGGGTATCCCCCCATGCTGTCCTTTGCAAAACCGAGGATTACGAAAACTGGAAGATGGTTCTTAAAGGATTAAGAGATAGAATCCATTATCCTGCAAGAGGAGTGGTTATCGATGGGGATTTGGGACTTCGCAGAGCTTGTGGAGAAGTATTTCCAAAAGTTCCAATTCAGCTTTGTGTTAGACACCTTCATAGCTACCATGTTTACCGGCTAAAGTATCAATTTCAAGGACCAACAGAAGGGATTAAACCCTTTTTGGATATTACCCACAAGATGCTTTATGCAAGAAACACTAAGCATCCTAGGCATCTTTTTAAAGAATATAATGCAATGCGTACATTTTTTTATCAAAGAAGGTTGGAGGCTGAGGTATTGAACTTTGAGTTAAAAATGGGTTTTATCTGGACACACTTTAATTGCCCCCAGCTTCCAAGAACTAACAATCTCATTGAAGCAAGCAATCATTGGTAAACTCAAACACAAAATCAATGACTGCCGTGGCTTTACTTATCCCAAAACAGCCTGGAACTCTATAAAGATGGTTATCATGAATTATCGTTTTCACAAGTTCACCTGTAGTCGTATTAAAGGACATAACGGAAAGTCTCCTCTTGAGTTAGCAGGTGTTAACACAACTGGTATAAACTGGATCAGTTTTCTCAGCAACACTAACGGGATACACAGCCAAAATTTAATTGACAAATCAAAGTCCAGGGGCTTGACAACTTATAGAGAAGACCCAATAAAGCTTGCATTTTTGTCTAAATTTGGCTATAATGAGGCAAAGGAAGTTTTTGCCGGAGTGGCGGAACTGGTAGACGCGCTGGACTCAAAATCCAGTGAGGTTTTCCCTCGTGAGGGTTCGACTCCCTCCTCCGGCACCAGGAAGAAAAGGAGGTGGAAAGTGGGTTTTTTTGACAAAATAACGGCAAAAATCAGACAAGCAGCAGAGAAAAGAAAAGAGGCAGATTTTATTCCCTTCAAGGTTAGGTGTGAAAAGTGCGGGGAAGAGATTACCATAAACGTTAATCGTAGAACTGATTTGCAAAATCTGTATCTTGAGCCAGGAGAAAAAGGAGCTGCTTTTAATTTAAAAAAGGAGATCCTGGGTAAAAAATGTCCAAATCTTATCCGCATAGATGTGGATTTTGACCACAATTATAAGATTATCAGCCGGGATATCTCTGGTGGAAGCTTTATCGAATAGCTCATAACTGCAGGTAGGTAGGAAAAGGTTACATAAATGAGCAGTATTCGTCTGGAAGGTGTGGTTAAAAGGTTTTATCAGCGCAAGGCCCTTTTTCCCACAAAAGGTGAAAATTCCTCAACTATACTTGCTCTTGATCATGTGTATCTTGACATAAAAGAAAGAGAAACTCTGGGCGTTATCGGTCCAACGGGGTGCGGGAAAACCACTCTGCTTAAAAAGTTATTGCAGGACTTGAAAAAATTGAGGAGGGCAGGGTTTATTTTGACGATGTAGATGTTACAAAACTTCGGCCCAGGGAAAGAAATGTAGGGATGGTTTTCCAAACTTATGCTCTTTATCCCCATATGGTTTCAAGGGAAAATCTTGCCTTCCCCTTTAGACTCAGAAAGTGGCCTGAGTTTATGATTGACGAAAAGATAGAGTTTACCGCCGAGACTCTGGGAGTAGGGTTCAGGGAGCTTTTGGGCAGAATGCCCCGCACTTTATCCCAGGGACAAAAACAGAGAGTAGCTCTTGGCAGATGTATTATAAGAAATCCTAATGTTTTCCTTCTGGATGAGCCCCTTTCAACCCTCGATGCCAAGCTCAGAGTGAAAACACGGACAGAAATAAAGAAAATTTTGCGCAAGTTTTCTATCACTACGGTATATGTTACCCATGATCAGTCAGAAGCAGTTGCTGTTTCCGATCGTATAGCAATAATGAGAGAGGGAAAAATGGAGCAAATAGGCACCTTTGACGAGATCTATAACCATCCTGCAAACCTTTTTGTAGCTGGATTTGTGGGGAACCCTTCCATGAATTTTTTACACCTTACCCTGGGGAAAAAAGACGGAAGGCTTGTTATGATGGACCCTGTCTACAATATAAGAATAAATGTTCCCCGGGAATGGGAAGGTAAACTGAAAGAG
>QMQA01000169.1 GCA_003648845.1 Candidatus Aerophobota bacterium | reverse complement strand
TCCCGGATAGATCCTCCTGGCTGGATGATTGCTGTTATTTTTGCTTTTGCTGCCTCCTCCACTACATCAGGGAAAGGGAAAAACGCATCAGAGGCTAATACTGCCCCTTCACACCTTTTTCCTGCTTTTTTAATAGCTATAAGAGCGGCATCTATTCTACTCATCTGCCCTGCACCAACTCCCACCACCATTTTATCTCTGGCTATCAGGATGGCATTAGATTTGACGAATTTGCATATCTTCCAGGCAAAATTTAAATCTTCTATTTCTTCTTCTGTGGGAGATCTTCTGGTAACAAATTTTAACTTATTTTCCTGGTGGTTTTCTCTATCCTCATCTTGAACCAGCACTCCACCCTTAACCCTTCTTATGTCAAGGATTCTATTTTTTTTTCGGGTTTTGGTTCTCAGGATTATTAATTTCTTACCCCAGAGCTGTTTTTCTTTAAGTATTTTAAGAGCCTCGGGGGTATAATCCGGAGCAACTATTCCTTCTACGAAGTTTTCTGGACTGGCAATCTCACTGGCAGCTTCAACATCAACTTTCCTGTTTAAACCCACGATACTCCCAAAGGCAGAAACAGGATCTCCCTGGAAGGCTCTCTGGCAGGCCTGTGCCAGAGTATTTGCCTCTGCTGCCCCACAGGGATTGTTGTGTTTTATCACCACACAAAAAGGTGCCTCCATCTCACCCGCAATGTTCAAAGCAGCCTGGAAGTCAAGTATATTATTAAAGGATAACTCCTTTCCTCCCAGCTTCTCTGCCAGCGGAAGAGTTCCTTCCGGTGCATTCCATTCCCGATAAAAAGCTGCTTTTTGATGTGGATTTTCTCCGTAACGAAGATCCATCACTTTCTCAAAGGCCAGGGTAAAGGTGAGGGGAAATTTAATCTCCAGCTTCCCTGCCAGGTACTCTGATATCACACTATCATAAAAACTGGTAGTCTGAAAAGCTTTAAGGGCAAGATGGAAGCAGGTTTTTTCAGATAACCATCCTTTCCCCTGGCGCAGCTCCTCAAGAACCTGAGGGTACTGCTCGGGAGAAGATATAGCTGCAACACTTTTGAAATTTTTAGCTGCGGACCTTAAGATGCAGACACCACCTATATCTATGTTCTCCAGAGCATCATCAAGTGAGATTTTAT
This sequence comes from Candidatus Aerophobota bacterium, assembly GCA_003648845.1. The sequence goes on along the minus strand of QMQA01000169.1, from coordinate 3,180 downwards.
CCTCTTTTATTATGCGGGTAAAGGGGTAAAGATTTATCACTACCATGTCAATAGGTTTTATTCCCCTATTTTTTATCTCATTCATTTGTTCAGGATTATCTCTCAAAGCCAGAAGGCCAGCGTGTATCTTTGGATGCAGGGTTTTTACTCTTCCGCTTAGCATCTCTTCTGCTCCAGTATACTGAGAAACTTCCAGAGCCTGAATATCTGCCTGCTTTAACAGCTTAGCGGTTCCTCCAGTTGAGAGTATTTCTATTCCTAAACTGGAAAGTTCTCTGGCAAAATCAACCACCCCTGTTTTATTCCACACACTTATTAAGGCTCTTTTAATCTGAGGCAATTTTTTCCCCTTTTATTTAAGTTTTTTATGGTGCACTAAAGTATACTATATTGTTCTTTACCAGTCAAGAAGAAACAGGCTAAACTTGTTTCTTGGCAAAAAATTTCTTATTAATATAATTTATCCTGCGGGTGAGGTGAATAAATGTTGGTAGTTCTGATAGGACTGGGGGTGCTGATTGGCATTATGGGATGGATTTACTGGCCGGAGATTATTGGAGCTGGCTGGAGTCCTACTCCCATGGAAAATGTAAGAAAAATGTTGAAAATGGCCGAGGTAGGAAAAGATGATGTGGTCTACGATCTTGGATGTGGAGATGGTAGAATAATAATAGCCGCAGCTGGTGAATTTGGTGCCAGAGCAGTAGGGATAGAAGCGGATCCTTTGCGTTTTTTACTCTCCTTTGTCCGGATAAAAGTGTCTGGACTGGGAAGTAAAGTTAAGGTTATCTGGGGGAACTTCTTTCACCATAATCTGAGTGATGCTACTGTGGTAACTGTTTTCCTTTCCAATGAGGCGAATGATAAACTTAGAGCCAAGCTGAAAAAGGAGCTTTCCCCTGGCACCCGTGTAATCTCCTATTACTGGATTTTCTCTGGATGGAAAGCAGTTAAGGCTGATTTTTCCTCTCACCTTTATATGTATCAAATTTAAGAAGTTTTAAAGAGGAATACTGGATTTATTTTATTGGATGACAGAGGGATTCACAAGTGCCTTTCGGTTTATTTCTTTGCCCTCTAAAATACTAAGTGCCATCTCTGCAGCAGCTATGCCCATTCTTGTAAGTGATTCGGTGGTAGCTCCACCAATATGAGGTGTAACTACCAAATTTTGGGTTTGCTTCCAGAGAGGATTTTCCAGTGGAGGGGGTTCTTTCTCGAAAGTATCAAGGGCAGCACCTTTTATCCATCCTTCTTTGAGGGCATGAATTAGGGCCTTTTCATCAACAATTCCCCCCCGAGCAGTATTAATTAAATAAGCAGTGGATTTCATCATCCTTAGCTCATTTTCTCCAATAAGATGGTAAGTTTCTTCTGTAAGGGGACAATGAATGCTGACAATATCAGCTTTGCTTAATAATTCAGGCAATGAATCCATACGCCTGACTTTTTTGGGAAAATCCTTATCTAAGATATATGGGTCATACGCAAACATATCCATTTCTAAAGGAGCAAGCAGTTCACTAACTCTCCGGGCAATTCTTCCCATTCCTATCAAGCCAAGAGATTTGTGATACAGCTCTTTTCCTTCATACCTGACCTTATCCCAGTTTCCTGCCCTTAAACGACGGTCAAGATGAACAAGGTTTTTAACCACAGCAAAAATTAACCCTACAGTATGCTCAGCTACTGATTGAAAGTTAGCTTCGGGGGTGATTAATACTGGCAGACCCAACTCTGTTGCAGCAGAAATATCAATATTATCAACTCCTATTCCATGTTTAACGACAACCTTTAGCTTTGGTGAGGCAGCCAGGACCTCTCGATTAATTTTTCCCATCCGGACGATAAGTGCATCAATTTCTTGTTCATTGGCAGCTTTAGCTATTTTTTCCGGAGGAGAATAAGGAGGTATCGTAATTACCTCTGCTTTAGCTTTTAGTAAGTTCATCGCCTCAGAGCACAGAGGAGGTCCTGTTACCAGTATTTTCCAGGTACCACCTTGAGGAGAACTCATGGCAGTTTCTCCGATTTTGATAAAATTCCTTTTTTATGGAGGGTCGGTTCTAACCACTCTGGATAAAGGATACCTTTCTCAATACCATCCAGACGTTTTTTTTCTATTTCCTGGCGCTGGCTGGCAAACATAATTGCATCATCTACTTGGTTTTGGGGGACAACAACAACTCCATCTCCATTTCCCAGGATTATATCTCCTGGTTGAACAGAGATGCCGCCACAAGAGATGGGAAAATTTACAATACCTGGCCCTTCCTTACCTCCACCACAGGGATTGATTCCCCGGCAAAAGACAGGTAAGCCCAACTCCTGAATTTCTAATGCATCACGAACAGCTCCATCAATTACCACACCTGCTAATTTTTTCTGCAAAGCAACTTTTGTGGTTATAGCTCCCCACAGAGCATTGTTTAGATTCCCGTGAGCGTTAATGACCAGAACGTCTCCAGCCTCAGCCAGCTTCAAAGCTACATGAATCATTAAATTATCCCCTACTCTAACCTCCACAGTTATTGCAGGACCACACAGCTTGCTACGAGAGTCAAGAGGCTTAATACCTGCATCCATTACTCCCCTTCTTCCAATAGCATCTGCCACTATAGCAACAGGAAAGGCACTAATAGCTTTAATCTTTTCAAGAGGAGGTCTTTTAATTTCGGTAACAAACCCAAATCCCTGTTTTCCAATAAATTCTGCTGTCATATTTTCACCTTTTCTGTTTTTCTAAATTTAATGAGCAGAAACTGGAATTTCATACTCGGGATTTTGTTCTAATTTTTGAAGATCTTCCCACAAGGTGCAAGGTACGGGAATACCCTGGCATTTTCTCCTGTTTTCTTCTTCAAACTCCAGCTCGCCCGGGATATATATTTTTGAACTACCTCTGGCAAGATTGCTTGTTTTAATTTGCTCGATAAAGCTATCCATTCTCATTTTGAAGTCTTTAACCTCCATAAAAGCCGAAACATCAATGGCTGCAGTGAAGTGACATACTCCCTGGGGTTCGTTTAGATTTGCATATAAAGAGTTAACCTGACCGTTAGATTTACCTCCTGCTAACACTCCTGAAAGTATATCCATCACAAGGGCTAAACCATAACCTTTATATCCCCCTATTGGAAGAACAAAGCCCTTTAGAGCCTCTATGGGGTCAGTGGTTGC
>QMQA01000168.1 GCA_003648845.1 Candidatus Aerophobota bacterium | reverse complement strand
TCTTACAGTAATATATATGATATCCTCTTTTCTTGCATCACTGGCAGGGATAGTGTATATGTTAAAGTATGTTACCGGTAAAGCTGATGCAGGTGCAGGATTTCTCCTGGATTCAATTGTTGCAGTTGTAATTGGTGGGGCAAGCCTTTACGGTGGTACCGGAACAGTTGGTGGGACCATCCTTGGATGTCTTATACTTGCTGTACTTGAAACTGGGTTGAGGATAATGGGTGTTTCGACCTTTGATAAATACATCGCAGTGGGTGTAATCCTTATATTTGCAGTTCTTATTGATCAATTTTTTCCAGAACTCATCTATGGAGGAGAGTGATAAATGGGTTATCTTTTGGAGGTTAAAAACCTTACAAAGAGGTTTGGTGGATTGGTAGCTGTAAATAATGTGAGTATGGGTGTAAATGAGGGAGAGGTTGTAGGATTGCTGGGAGATAATGGAGCGGGCAAATCAACTCTTATAAAGATGATCTCGGGAGTATATCATCCTGATGGAGGAACAATATATTTTCAGGGGAAAAAAGTCCACATTGAAAATCCTATGGATGCTATCTCTCTGGGGATTGAAACGATCTATCAGGACCTGGCACTTGCTGAGAATCTCAATGTTTACTCAAATATCTTCCTGGGAAGGGAAAAATTGAAGAGGATTCTTGGTTTTATAAAGGTTCTGGATCACGATTATATGCTGGAAGAATCCAGAAAAGTCCTGGAAAGTCTTGAGATAGAAATCCCATCTCTTAAGAATAAAATCAGAATGCTTTCAGGTGGTCAGCGGCAGGCTGTGGCAATATCTCGTTCAATCTACTGGGATGCCAAATTTCTCATAATGGATGAACCCACAGCCGCTCTGGGAATTGCTGAACAGAAAAAGGTTCTTGATCTGGTAAGACTTCTAAAAAACCAGGGACTCGGTATTATCATTATCAGCCACCAGCTTCACGATGTATTCTCCGTTGCTGACAGGCTTGTTATAATGAGAAGGGGTTTAAAGGTTGCCGAGAGAATGACAAGTGAAACTGATCCAGATGAGGTGGTAGGTTTAATTGTTGGAGCAGAGACTGTTGATAAAAAGTAAGTTTTTGTTAAGGTTTACCTATAACAAATGAAAATTTTTACAAAAACCCTTCTGTTTTTTATAAGTTTAATCCTCCTTGAAGCGGTACTTTCCATCTCGATAATAACGAATATTGTGGAAAAGAATTATGTGGATAATGCAAGGAACGAACTGGGCATTGAGGCGGCAATAGTATATGAAAATTATAACTCGTGGAAAAGGAATATCTGGAAAAAACTGATATTCCTCAAAGAAGATGAAGTTATACTAAGAGGGGTCAGGAATTATTCGCCTTTTGCGAAGAGAGTAATTATGGGACATCTATATTCTACCTTCATTCGCTCCGGGATTGACTATGTTGTTATGAGAGACACAGAAAAAGATCTCTATAATATACTTTCTCTTGGTCTGAGTACTCTGTCGTTGAGTGATGTATCAGATTTTAAAAGTTCCAGACTTCATCCATATATTGAGATTAACAGACTCAAGGATAATCTTGCAATGATAGGTGTTGTAAGATTTGAAAAAAAGGATGGGGGATATATCGAGTTTTTCCTGATTAAGATGATGAATAAAGAATTCTGTAAACATCTCACTCTGAACCAGAGTTCCTACGCTGCATTCTTTATAAATAATGATTTTATATTTGGTTCTTTTGAAGATGCAGAGATTAAACCCTCCATATCTGTAACAGGTATCGATACAGCATATGGGGAGTTTTATAATGTAGAGATTAATCGGAGCTACTATAATATTGCAAGCCAGATGCTTGAAAATATTGCCGTGGGTAAAAATTCATCTCCTCAAATACTTTATCTTGTTACTTTCCTTTCCAATCAGCCCTATATTGAAAGACTCAACCTTATAAAGAAAACGGCATTGTATGTTACTCTAAGTGTGGCATTTCTGACAATTATTCTGAGTCTTTTTTTCTCAAAGAATATAACAAATCCAATAAAGGCCCTGTTGAATGCTATGTACAATATAAAAAATGGTAGATACGATATAAATGTGCGTATAGAGGGAAAGAATGAGATATCAAAACTGTTTGAGGGCTTCAATGAGATGGCCGAGAAGCTCGGTGAAGATAAGAAAATGATGGAGAAGTACATTAATGAAATAATGATCTTGAATGAGTACAATGAAAAGATAATACATTCAATTCATGCCGGTATCATAATAGTTGATACAGATTTTTTCATAAAAAAAGTGAACAGGTTCTTTTTGACTTCTTTTGGTTATCGAGAAAAAGAATTATTGGGAAATAGAATTGAGAAACTTCCCGGTGAGCTTGTGGATGATGTTATCCTTAAGGACATAAAGGAGATTGTTTCGGGTAAGAAAAAAAGTATTTCAAGAATTAAGGGTTCACGAGAGACAAAGTTATATGAAGTGAAATTATACCCTTTGAGCAGTACCCAGAAAAACAATAATCCTGTATCTGGGTGTATACTGGTATTTGAGGATATAAGTAAAAAAGTAGAACTGGAAGAAAAAATATTTCATGCTGAAAAGCTATCATCGTTGAGTATGTTATCAGCTGGAGTTGCTCATGAGATAAATAATCCGCTTGGTTCAATTATGACCAACGTTCAAAACCTTCTTGATGACGAAAGAGAAGAAAGCAGAAGGATTTCTCTCAAATATATTGAACAGGAGACAAGGAGGATTGCAAAGATAATCCAGGAACTTCTAACATTTTCTTCTGTGGATCCGCATCCTTCGGCTGAAACGGATGTGAATGAGGTTATCCTACAGGTTGTGGGAATGATGAAGTATGCCATGAGAAATCATAAACAGATAGTAATTACTTCCCACCTTGCAGAGGATCTTCCGATGGCAAAAATCAGTAGTGATGAGTTAAAGCAGGTTGTTATAAATCTTATGACAAATAGTATGCAGGCAATTGAAAAGAGAGGCGAGATTCTGGTGAAGAGCTGGCAGGATGAAGATAATAAGATGATAGATATAGTTGTTCAGGATAATGGAAGGGGAATCCCTTCTAAGCATATTTCAAAAATATTTGATCCATTTTTTACAACAAAGCAAGATGGTGAGGGTACAGGACTTGGGCTTTCCATAGTGTATGGTATAGTTAAAAAATATGGTGGTAGTATTACAATAAAAAGTGCTGAAAATAAAGGGACTTTAATAAAAGTATCTGTTCCAGCCCTGCTGTAGGTTCTATTCAATGTGAGTGATGATATTTTTTAGGATTAAAAAGCAATGAACGCTATACCTGATAAAAGCCTTTCTATTCTGATTGTTGATGATGAAGAAGGTATAAGGCATGGGTTAACCACTTTTTTCAGTAAAAAAGGGTTTAATACCTATTCAAAACCCGACTTTTCATCAGCTGTCTCCCTTCTGAATAATAAAAAAATAGATGCTGCTATAGTTGATATAAAGTTAAAAGGAAGCAAGGATGGAATAGATTTGATAAGAGTGCTAAAGAGGATTGAGCCTGATATGGTTATAGTTGTAATTACTGGGTACGGAAGTATAGATACTGCAGTAGCATCAATGAAAGAAGGAGCAGCAGATTATATTGTTAAGCCAATTGATAACCAGAAGCTTTTTGACAGTATAGTAAAAAATATTGAGACACGGTTTCTGAAGTCAGAGAATGTGTATCTGAAAAATGAGATACTGAGCAGATATGCAACTTGGGATTTTGTAACCAAAAATGACCAGTTGAAAGAGCTGCTGAAAAAAGTTGATCGAATAAAGGATAAGCCTGTTACAGTTCTTATAACAGGTGAAACAGGTACGGGAAAGGAAGTGCTTGCCAGGTATATTCACTATACAGGCCCTAGAAAAGATGGAAAGTTTGTCGCGATTAATTGTGCAGCCCTTTCTGAGGAGCTTCTTCTGAGTGAGTTGTTCGGACATGAGAAGGGAGCTTTCACGGGGGCATTTGAGAGAAAGATAGGCAAGTTTGAGATCGCCCACGGTGGAACCCTTTTCCTTGATGAGATAGGAGATATGTCAATTGAAATTCAGGCAAAGCTTCTCAGAGTAATGGAGGAGAGCGGTTTTGAACGACTTGGAGGAACAAGAAGGATTGATGTGGATGTTAGAATAATAGCTGCTACAAATAGAAGTCTTATTGATTTAATTTCCCAGGGAAAATTCAGGGAGGATCTCTACTACAGGATTAATGTTGTTTCTTTTAATATCCCACCATTAAGAGAGAGGAAAGATGACATTCCTCTATTAACCCGGCATTTTATCGAAAAGTATAACAAGAGGTACAATAAAAAGG
>QMQA01000167.1 GCA_003648845.1 Candidatus Aerophobota bacterium | reverse complement strand
GTGATTCTTTTTGCTGCCTCACCGGCGGCAAAACTTTCTATTAAACATTTCACCGCATATATCTCCTTTACCTCCTCAAGAGAGATCTGAGAGACTACGGCTCCTTTGCGGGGAACTATCCTCACCAATCCTGCAGCCTGGAGTTCCCGAAGAGCTTCCCTGATAGGAAGCCTGCTAACTTTAAATTTTTCAGCTAATTCTCTTTCAACAAGTCTTGTCCCCTTTTTAATTTTCCCCTTTAAAATAGCATCTTCGAGATGCCTCACAACTACACTGGTTATTGTTTCTGGCTGTTTAAAAGAAGGAAGCTCATCAATTATTTTTTCCATAGTTTTCTTTCTCTTTGATAAACAATATACGGTTTATAGTATACCACACTAAAGTTTTTTTTGTCAATTTTCACCAGCAATTTCTAAGAATTCAAAACCAGATCAAGGTTTAAAAGCTTTTAAATAGGTAAAGTATGGTTCTTGTTGAAAGGAATCTACTATTTTACTTACACTTTTATTTTATTCTTTCCATTTAAATATAATTTTCCTAAATATAATTTTCCTACCCCAAGGTGTAAGCAAATTCGTTGATTTTCCTGCCTTTTGTTCTTTTAAAATCTTTTCATCTGTTTAGCTATTTCCTCTCCCTTTTCCAGTGCCCTTAAATTTATATCCTCTGTTCCTTTGGGAACACTATCCTTTATAGATTTTTTTAGAGCTTCCAAGGAAACAACTCCCGTTAAACTAACCAGAAAACCTAACATAATCATATTAGCCACTATAGTCCTGCCAAATTCTGTGGAAGCAATTTGAGAAGCGGAAATTCGGTAAAGGGAAAAATCTTTGTCTTCCGGTAGATTTTCAACCAGATCAGAATCGACTATCAGAATCCCTTTGGACTTTAAATCTTTCACATATCTGTCCAGAGCTCGCTGAGACATAGCTACCAAAATGTCCGGATTTATAACCTTGGGGTAATCTATACTCTCATCTGAGATAATAACCTCTGACCTTGCCGCTCCTCCTCTTGCCTCTGCTCCATAAGACTGAGTTTGAACAGCTTTTTTCCTATCGTATAACACAGCTGCTCTTCCCAAAATCACCCCTGAAAGGACCACTCCCTGTCCGCCAAATCCCGCAATTCTTATTTCCTTTTTCATCCTATTCTCTCCCTCATTTTTGCTATCTCCTCACAGAGCTCTGGCCCTTCCCTGTCTACAAACTCCCCTACCACAATCTTTCCTTCAAGCTCCTCTTCTTTTAATTTCCCTATCTTTTTAATATTTACTGAATTATTCTTGTACCCCTGCATCATAGCTACTGCATCTCCCGCTCCTGTTCTTCTACCAAATTGAACAGGACACTGAGAGACAACTTCAATGAAGCAAAAACCTTTTTTCTGAATTGCTTTTTTTACCGATTTTGTCAACTGTCTGGCGTGATATGTTGTCCAGCGAGCAACATAAACTGCACCTGCTGCCTCACCCAGCTTGCAAAGGTCAAAGGGTCTTTCCGCATTTCCGTAAGGAGTGGTGGTAGTTTTAAGGCCAAAAGGAGTGGTTGGTGCTACCTGTCCCCCGGTCATTCCGTAAATTCCATTATTGACACAGATCACCGTTAAATCAATATTTCTTCGTGCAGCATGAATAAAGTGATTGCCTCCTATAGCCACAAGATCTCCATCACCACTTATAACCATCACTTTTAGTTCAGGACTACTTAATTTAACTCCTGTAGCAAAGGCTATGGGTCTGCCATGAGTTGTATGAAGAACATCAGCATTAAAGAAAGGACTGGGAATCCAGGCAGCACAACCAATCCCGGAAACAAAGACAAAATCGTCAATATTCATCTTAAGCTCGTCAATAGCTCTTAAAACACTCTGGGCTACAATTCCATTCCCACAACCAGAACAAGTTGTAGTGGAAAGATAGCCTGGTCGAACATATTTTATTAAAGGATGCACCATTTTCATCCTATAACCTCCTTTACCTTTCTTACAACGGTATCAGGGTCATGGAGTGTTCCCAGTATCCGGGGAGGAAGAAAGACAACTTCAGCCTCACCCTTAGCTGCAGCTTTTACATAGGAGACCATCTGACCTAAATTATTCTCCAGGACGAGGATTTTTTTAACTTTTCTGGCTAAATTTTCAACTTCCTCGTCAGGAAATGGCCATAGACTTACAAGACGGAAACTTCCCACATTAATCCCTTCTTCCTCAAGTCTTCTCCTTGCTTCCCTCACCACCCTATAGGTGGTACCATAGGAAACCAAAACAACCTCAGAGTCCTTTATATCTGACTCTACAGAAATTATCTCTTTTTTATATTTGCGAATCTTGTTATTTAAACTCTTAATGTAGTAATCAAGGGCTTCAGGGTCTGCTACCTTTCTTTTTCCATAACTGTTATGAGTAGAGCCAGTTACATGTGATTTAAACCCCTTGCCAAATATAGGCATGGGAGCTACATCCTCATCAAGGGAACTTTTATACTCATTAAAATTCATCCCGGAGGAAGGCAACTTCCTTTCTACAAGATTGATTTTATCCTCCTCGGGAATCATAACCTCTTCTCTCATATGTCCGACAAAGGCATCGGCAAGAATAAAAACAGGGGTTCTTAACTTCTCTGAGAGATTAAAAGCTTTGATAGTTAAATCAAACATCTCCTGGGGAGAAGAAGGAGCAAGGGCGATTATCTCATATTCACCGTGGGATCCTCTTCTTGCCTGTATCACATCTCCCTGTAATGGAAGACTGGGGGTTCCGGTGGAGGGAGCTCCTCTTTGAACATTAACAATAACACAGGGGGTCTCCGTAGCTATGGCATAGCCGATATTCTCCAGCATTAAGCTAATTCCCGGTCCGGAGGTGGCTGTCATTGCTTTGGTTCCCGTCCAGGAGGCACCAACTACTGCTGCTATAGAACCTATCTCATCTTCCATTTGAGCATAAGTTCCTCCAACTTCAGGAAGCCTCCTCGCCATCCTCTCAGCGATCTCACTGGCTGGAGTTATAGGATAACCGGCAAAGAATCTGCACCCAGCAGCAATAGCACCCTCGGCACAGGCTACATTACCCTGCATAAAATGAAGACCACTTAAAACTCTCTTAGTCAATTTTCTCCTCCTCACCCACAACTATAGCTAAATCCGGGCAATATATCATGCAATTATCACACAGAATACAATCCTCCTCCTTTATTACTTCTGGAGGATGAACTCCTTTCTTGGTAAGTCTGTTTGACATCTTTAAAACATCCTTAGGGCAAAAGGCAACACAAAGACCACATCCTTTACACAAATCCTCATTTATTTCAATCATAACCTCCTCCTTAAATTTCTTTAAGAGCCTCTTTAACCAGCTGGACAACCTCCTCGGGCATATCCGCTACTCTAACATTAGCCTCTCTCAATGCTTTTATTTTGCTCTCGGCACTACCTCTTCCTCTTTCTACTATTGCTCCTGCATGACCCATTCTTTTTCCCGGTGGAACATATCTGCCCGCTATATAAGCTACCACAGGCTTTGACATTTCTTCCTTGATAAACTGAGCTGCCACTTCCTCCTGCACCCCTCCAACCTCTCCCACTATGACCACAACCTTGGTTTCATCATCTTCATTGAACAATTTCAACAGGGCAACCAGATTGGTGCATACTACAGGATCTGCCCCCATACCTACAGCACTGCTTTGACCTATCCCTGCGTCACAGAGATTGGCAGCAATCTCGTAGGTTAGTGTTCCACTTCTTGAAATCACCCCAACAGAGCCCGGACAAAACATATTTCCCGGCAATATCCCTACTTTTACCCCGTGGGCAGGGGATATAATTCCTGGAGTAGTGGGGCCGATTACCACAGCTTCATTAGCTTCAGCATGGGCTTTTATCTGCATGGTATCATAAACGGGCGTATGTTCCGTCACCAGCACTACAAGTTTTATTCCGGCATCTATTGCCTCAAAACAGCTCTCCTTTACAAACCTTGCCGGAACAAAAATTACTGAAGTATTAATATTATGCTTCTCTTTTGCCTCTTTTACCGAATCATAAACTGGAACTCCCCAGACTTCCTGTCCTCCTTTGCCTGGAGTAACACCGGCTACTATTTTTGTTCCATAATCCAGCATGAGCCTGGTCTGTATGCTACCAATCCTGCCGGTTATTCCTTGAACAAGCACCCTTGTATCCTCATCAACCAGAATAGCCATTTGTTACTCTCCCCTCTTTAGCACTTTAAATAGTTCCTCAACAGCTTTGCAAGTTCTGCTTTCCTTCACAACCTTCACCCCCCCCTTCTCCAGGATATCCCAGGTTTCCTCCTGGCGATTACCCAGTGCCTTGGCAACAATTGGAATTTTAATCTTATCCTCTTTGATCACATCCACAATTCCTTTTGCCCCTTCGTGAATAGGATTTATT
>QMQA01000166.1 GCA_003648845.1 Candidatus Aerophobota bacterium | reverse complement strand
ATCGGTTACAGAGGCCAGGGTACTATCGGTAAATTTGAGCCTTGCTGAGGCATCATCAATGTTCTTCTCAAAAATACCGAGCTCGTAAAGAACCCTTTTGTAAGCAATTGCATTTGCCACGTCTGCGGGATTATCCCTGGGCAACCTGTTTTTCTTTCCTGTTGCTATTTTGTTCTGGGTTTCAAGCATTCTCTCGGTATTTCTCTTAATAATCTCTATAAGATTATCAGAAATCATTCCACCCGTAACCCTCATCGATTCACTCCCTCATATTTCAGATCATTCTGTTAATAAGGAGATCAAGCATTTTATTTACTTCTGTAATAAACCGGGCAGCTGCAGCATAACCATGCTGAAACTTAACCAGGTTTACAAGTTCTTCATCAATGCTTACACCCGAGATGGATTTTCGCAGGTTTTCAAGATTTTCCACAATCATTGATAAATTTTTTTCCGCATTACCGGCCGTCTCACCTTTTAAACCTGTCTTGGATATAATTCCCTGGTAGAACTCATTTATCGTTGTTTTCCCACCTACCATTATGTGCTCAAACCTTACATTGGCTATCTTCAGTGCATTGTCTCCATTGCCAGCACCTGAGGAAAGATCAGGTATTCCATCTCCATCTGTATCGGTTCCGGTACTCGCTGCTATCGATTCAACCTCATTCTTTAAAACCTCATTAACCCCCATCCACGAGGAGGGGTGAGGGGACGGTGCTACCATAAAATCGCCAGCTAGCATAGCAGACATACCGGCGTTGCCTCGATCGAATGCACCTTGCGGCCCACTCTGATTCAGTATACCACTGAATTGAACGAGGAAATCCCCTGAATCCTCGAGGTGCTCTATCATAAAGTTTTCACTATAGGATTTAACCACAAGTTTACCATCAGAGTTTACATACATTCTTATATCTGTCCCTGCATTATTGACCTTTTTCACAACATCTTCAACCGTATCGGTGGGTGTATACTGAACCGTCACTCCATTCCCGAGTATTATTGTGCCCGTAAGTCCCACAACATCATCAAGGCTTAACTTTTTAGTACCACTGATCCTGAATATCGCAGTGCCATCTATAAATCCATCCCTGTTCGAATCATAATTTCCATTCCTGTCAATAGCAATAGATTTTTCCGTAAAAAAATCAATCCCGGTTTTCAAATTAAGCCCGAATCCTCTCCTATGAGTACTGTTAACAGCATCCATTACAGTAACAGCAAGCACATCAAGATCATGGATCTGCGATTTTATTTCTATATCCCTTGCGTCAAGAAGAGCTTTTAATTCGCCGGATCTTATATCCACAACCCCACCATCATCCCATAGGATATTCGAGTATCCTTCATTCTGAGGATTTTTTACAAGAAGTAGTTTCTGAAAATGTTTACCCTGAACAAGATGCTTTCCACCTATATACACTATAAACTCATCGCTATCACTTCTACTAACACTTATATTTACAAGCTTAGAAAGCTTTTCCACAAGCAGATCACGTCTATCCCACAGATCATTTGGATTATCACCTGAAGATTCTGAGCGCAAAATTTCTTTATTGAGCTTTGCTATCTGCTGTGCCAGGCTATTTACCTCTTCAACTTTTACAGCTATAGTTTGCTCTATGTTATCCCTTATGGATTTTAGAGCCATATAGAGGTGATTAATGGACTCACTCAGTGCTTCTCCACTCTCCCTGACAGCCTCTCTCGGAGCTATTTCCTCAGGGTTGTTTGCCAGCTCCTGCCAGGAAGCCCAGAACCTGTCAAGGGCATTTAGAACACCATATCCCGAAGGCTCATTATGAACAAGCTCCACCTGTCTTATCCATTCACTCATCGAACGCCAGTAAGCAAGAATGTTCTTTTCACTGAGGATTCTGTCTTCCAGTAGAAGATCCCGTGCCCTCATTATTTTTTCTATCTTTACCCCCTGACCAATCTGCCCGGCTGTTAATTCCCTGGTCAGACCGGGGATGTAAAGAGGGTCAAATACCTGAAATGTAACTTTCTGCCTTGAATACCCTTCTGTTTCCGCATTTGTAAGATTATGCCCTGTAATCCCCAGAGCAGCCTGATGTGTAATAATACCCTTTTTACCTATTTCTATTCCTGAAAATGTAGATTGCATATTACCCTCAAGCCTTAATATTTAATACAAGCGGATAAATATTTCTTTCACTTTTTTCCTCTCTACCTCCGGTGCCGTAAAGAACACCAGAAGACCCATTTCCAGAGAGTAATGCCACTGTATAATCAATAACCTCAAGCGAGACCTTAAGTAGTGTATCTATCTGAACAACCAGGCTTTCTATTTCTTTAACTATCCTGCTCAGCTCATTAGCCTTTCTCACCAGAATATCGTTTTTATCAGTTTCAAACATGGAAACCAGTTGAGAGATACTGATGCTCCCATCTCCGGCAATCTCATTTACAATCTTTACCCTTTCATCCTCAAGACTCCGGATTTGAGCAAGCAAGGGATTACTTTCCTCAACCAATTCCTGTAGTTTTTTCCAATCCTGGGACACGACGGCATCAAGCTTCTTATTCAGCATACTTAATAAACTCTTATGCTTCCTTATCTGCAAATCAAGATTTGAAATTAATTTTCCAAGTCTTTTCTCCATCAATATTCTCCTAACAGAGGTTTATGATTCCCCCCACAGGATTTTTATCTTTCTCTTTCTATGTTTCGGTAGAAATTTCCTTTTGATAAGGGTTAATTTTATTATAAGAAGAAGATTGAACTGCAATGCAAAAGTATGAATAAACATGTTCCTCACCAAATAAGAACCAACAGAATACCGCAATAGTTTTGGAATTAGACATCGTTGTTTTAGATTAAAACATCAATACAGATTGACACAATCCACCTTGAGAGTAAAAGAGAGTAAAATTAATCTAAGAGTATGTGATGGGGCTATCAGCCTAGCTTTCCGAGAAGTTTAAAAACAGCTGTTTTATTGGATAATCCACAATCGAATAATCCGAGTATCTTTCCTTCAGCCTCTTCAGAGCCTCAACAAGATGGGGATTGCTTATTCCATATTTAATCGAAAGGTGTGCTTCCATGTAAGCTGAAAGGTCATCGCAGGCCTTAACCAATCTGCCAAACAGAGGATTATTCTCATCTTTATTGTATAGCCTGACCATATCCTGGTCTTTTATATTTTTAATAATGGTTCCATCCAACAGTACCTTATTGTCAAATTCGTCAACAACAAAATATATGATCTCATCATGCCATTCGTTGGGTAAAAGCGGAAGGATTACTTCTTCAAGCTGAAACCTTTCATATTCCTTTATTATAGAATCAATCCCCGTAACGGACCGCTTAACCGGTGAGATTATATCCCTCGTCAGAACCTCGGGAAGATCATGAAAAAGTCCTGCATAGAAGTTATTGTACAGGGCTCTATCACAGAGCCCCATCTCAAGGGAGCAAAGAAAACTCGTAATTGCAACAACACCGAGATGCCCTAGAACTGAGGTCTGGGGAATCCTAGGTGTTCCGGCCCATCTTTTCTGAAACCTCAGTTGACCACACAGGGTCAAAAAGCCGTAAGATTTTTTCTTAAGTGATATCTTCCTGACACCTGATAGTTCATAAAAATCTTCAAGTTTATTTTCTATCTCCTCTCTCGTTTTTTCGATTCCATAAATAAATCTATTCAGCCGGTAAAGTATCCCAAATTCCCACCAGGTCGAGATATAGTGAGCAGCCTGCAGAATTCGTTTTTCAAGCTTCGCATATTCTCGATCAAGAAAGTACCTTTCAAACCTCTGGAGAAAACCACCACTTATTTCCCTTATCTCGTCCCTGATATTGTCCAGAACATACCTATTCAGCTCCTCGCCTTTTGTTTGCATCATTTTATGAAAAACCGAGGGCTTTAGATCGGTCAATATAACTCTGTGGAGAAGTTCGAAAACACACCCCTCCATCAATCTGTTCCAGTTTACCTTTTCTGCTCTATCAGCCTCTTCATATTTGGCGATTATCCAGGCAATAATCATCTTATGCGCCTGTTTGTCCAGTTCTGTGAACTCGACAGGTCTTACATGATCATTCCACCTCTGTATAGTCGCCGCCTCATACAACCTTTCAAAAAGCTTTTTGGAAAGCATCTGTTTATCTCCAGGGAAGTCCGAGAATGGAGTTAAGGACCCCCTTTAAAACTTTGATCCCTATTTCAATAAACAAAAAGTCAATAGAGCTCAACACCAGTTGGGTAGAGACCTCAATGCTACTTTTAGGACTTCTTGATCAAAGACTCTGCTTCATCCGCCACTCTCTGCGGAGTAAATCCAAATTTCTCCATCAAAACTTTATATGGAGCGGATACACCAAATCTCTCAATCGAGATTACCTTTCCCCTGTCACCAGTGTATCTCTCCCAACCTAGGCCAACACCTGCCT
>QMQA01000165.1 GCA_003648845.1 Candidatus Aerophobota bacterium | reverse complement strand
GCTCTCTTGCCACTCCTATAGCTGCAAGAGCATTGTAAACGTTGTGAAACCCGGGCAGGTGAATTTCAAACTCCTCATTTTTGCCATTTATTTTAGCTTTAAAAAGGACTCTTCTTCCATCCATACTTAAATCACTTGCCTGGTAATCTGCCTGCTTTTTTATACCATAAGTTATCACTGAGCAGGAAGTTTCCTTAATAATTTTATACCCCGCAGGATCATCTATGTTAATTAAAGCCTTCTTATCAGGTGCCATCTTTTTGAAAAGAATTGATTTTGCTTCCAGATAATCCTCCATATTTTTATGAAAATCAAGATGCTCAGGGGAAAGATTGGTAAAAATAGCCCAGCTAAACTCTGTTTCTTCAACTCTATGCAGAACAAGAGAATGAGAAGAAACCTCCATAAATACGTACTTAACTTGATTGATCAGCATTTTTTCCAGGAATTTCTGTAGCTCCAGCGACTCCGGGGTAGTGGTTGTAGCAGGGTAAATCTCTCCTCCCAGATCATAGTTAATGGTGGAAAGTCTGCCCGTTTTTATTCCAGCTTGCCGAAAAATAGATTGCAAAAAATAAGTTACGGTTGTCTTTCCGTTAGTACCGGTAACACCCACAAGTTTCAACTTTTTAGAAGGATAGTTATAAAAAATGTTACTTATCCTTGCCAGAGCTTTCCTGGATGAGGGAACCTTGATTAGAGCGGCTCCAGGTAGAGGATTAAGACCTTTTTCTACTACAAAGGCTCTTGCTCCTCTGGTATAAGCCTCTTGAATAAATCGATGCCCGTCTGCTTTAAAACCAGGTATTGCTACAAAAAGAGAGTTCTTTTCAGCCTTACGAGAGTCATAACAGATGGATTCAATCTCTAAATCAAGGTTCCCTGCAACAGTTTCTGGATTTATTTTAGAAACAATATCTCTTAACTTCATTATCTTTCACCAGTTAAACACACTCTACATTCGATTTTATTGTTTTGTTTGAAACTAAGAACGTATTTAACCGACTAACTAATCAACCAGCTACCAATTAACTAATATTTCACCTTTTTACCCATAATTCCTTTTCCGGTAAAACACCGAGGAGAGGTAGGATGCGGGAGAGGATTCTGCCAAATACCGGAGCTGCAACTTCTCCTCCCCAGTATACCCCCGCAGGCTCCTTTATTACTACAATTCCTGCTATTTTTGGATTGCCTACGGGGGCAAAACCCATAAAGGAGGCAATGTATTTACCCTGGATGTAACCTTTACCATCCGGGGAAGGGATTTGAGCAGTTCCTGTCTTGCCTCCTACAGGGTAACCTTTTATCTCTGATTTTTTCCCCGTTCCTTCTCTTACAACGTAAGCTAAAATATCTCTCAAAATCCTTGAAGTCTTTTCAGAGATAACTTTCCTTATAAGATACGGATGCCTTTCCTGTATTATCTGTCCTCGGGAGGAAAGGATGCTTTTTACCACAAAGGGGCGCAAAAGATTTCCTCCATTTATAGCAGCAGATAAAGCTACCACCATCTGGAGAGGAGTTACCCCTATCCCCTGTCCTATCGAAATACAGGGAAAATCGGTAAGATACCATTTTCCTGGAGATTTGACCAGACCTTTTGCTTCTCCAGGAAGGTCGATACCGGTTTTCTTTCCAAATCCAAAATTAATAATATATTTATAAAATGTGTCTTTCTTCATTCGTTGAGCTGCTTTAATAATCCCCACATCAGAAGAGTTGTAAATAATTTCTGTGAAATTCATCCACCGGTCAAATTCTTTCCAGTCAGTTATAGTATGATCACCAAAACGCAGATAAGGATTGCAGTAGATTCTATCTTCTGGACTGATGAGACCTTCCTCCAGCAGAGCGGCACTGGTAATAACTTTAAAGGTAGAACCTGGCTCATAGATAAATTGAATTGCTCGATTTCTTCGCTCATAAGATGAATAATCCCACCAATGGTTGGGGTCGTAGTCCGGCTTGTTCACCAGAGCAAGAATTTCCCCGGTAGAAGGGTTCATAAAAATTGCCTCTGCAGATTTTGCTCCGGTCACAGAAAGAGCAAGAGAAATTTCCTGCTCCACAATAGACTGGATTTTGGAATCTATCGTTAATACCAGTTTTTTCCCAGGGATTACTTTCTCAAGGATAGTCTGAGAAAATGGAATAAAGTGCCCCAGAGCATCCCGCTTTAATAAAATTTTCCCTTTCTTTCCTTGAAGCTCTTTCTCGTAATAATACTCCACTCCAGCCAGTCCCTGATTATCAATCCCTACCCACCCCAGCACGTGAGACATCAGCTCCCTCTCAGGATAGAACCTTTTCTTCTCTTCTATAAAACCAAGACCTTCCAGCTTTAATTTTTCTATTTTTTCTTTATCCTCTATAGAAATCTTCCTTGCTATCCACACAAAAATCTTATCTTTCTTTAAACTGGATAAAACAAAATTTTTATCTTCTTTACCTAAGATAGAGGCTAATCTCCCGGCTATAGCTTCCGGATTAGAAACCCTCACCGGAGAGGCGTAAATCGAAAAAGAGTTGACATTTACAGCAACCGGTTTTAAATTCCGATCATAAATCACCCCTCTTTCGGGAGATATACTAATTACCCTTATCTGTTCCTGCTGAACAAAACTTCTGTATTTTTCATGCTCTATTATCTGAAGCTGAAAAAGACGAAATTCAATAATTCCAAAACCTGCAAAAATAAGTATAAAAGGAAGATAGACCCTAATCTTTCTCGTACTTTTTTTCCTCATGGAACATATTAAACCATCTACCAAACTGGCTAATGATTTGCAGAGTCCAGCTTCTCATTCCTGTTTTAACTTTAAGTGGTGGAGGGGAAGAGCTTTGGGTTGGGGGAGAGAAGTTCTCTTTTAGAAACCGCACCTTCTTTGGATCAACAAGACCAAGCTTTTCTCGAGCGTAATCTTCCACTCTATTAAGAGAAAGGACCGGAGAGAGTTTTTCCTGTAGATATCCGTTTTCCTTGATCAACCTGCTTTTTTTCGACTCCAGTTCTTGAAGAAGGTACCCTCTGTCCATCAAAGCTATATTGTGGTAGATCTCCAGCCCCAGAAAACACAAAGCAAAAATCACAACAAGAGAAAACCATTTAAGCGACATTCATAGCTTCTCCGCTGCTCTCAATTTAGCTGAACGACTCTTCGGATTGACTCTAATTTCCTGAAAAGAAGGTCTTACAACTTTGGGAGTTAGTATCCTCAGCTCTTTCCCCTCCACCTTTTTAAACTTTCTTTTAACTATCCTATCTTCCAGGGAATGATAGCTAATCACGCATAACCTGCCCCCTGAGAAGAGAAAACCAATAGCCTCTGAAAGGCTTTTTTCTAAATTATCCAGTTCCTGATTTACAGCTATTCTTAAAGCCTGAAAGGCCCTGGTAGCAAAATGAGTTCTTTTGCCTCTCCTGAACTTTGCCGGGACAGCTCTTTTTATAACTTCTACAAGCTCTTTTGTGGTGGAGATGGGAGATTTTTTTCTCTCCTCCACTATAAACTCTGCCATACGTTTTGCCCACCTTTCCTCTCCTAAACTCCATAAGATATCTTCCAGTTCCTTCCGACTTAACCTGTTGACAAGATGAGAAGCTGTTATCTTTCCTCTTTTATCCATACGCATATCAAGAGGTGCCTCCCTTAAAAAACTAAACCCTCTATACGGATCTTCCAGCTGCAAGGACGACAGACCAAGATCGTAGATAAAACCATTCACTCTCTGTATACCTTGCTCTTTCAGTATTTTTGCAATATCAGCAAAGTTTGCTCTTACCAGATTAATTTTTCCCCTGTATTCTTTTAATCTCTCCCAGGATATTCTGAGAGCTTCCTCGTCCCAGTCTATCCCTATTAGTTTTATCCTCCCGCCTGTTTTTTCTAAAATGGCCAAACTGTGACCGCCGGTCCCAAGAGTACAGTCAACATAAATCCCGTCTTCTCTGGGATTCAAATACCGCAATACCTCCTCCACCATCACCGAGACATGGAGAGAGAGCTTCATATTTCAAGATCCATAATCTTTTCCGCGATTTGCTCATAAGTATCCTTTTTTTGTTGATAATAGCTGTGCCAGAGATCCTCGCTCCAGATTTCTATCTTATTAAAGGCTCCTATTATTACAACTCTATCTTTGATACAGGCAAAATCCTTTAGGGGCTGGGGAATAGTTATTCTTCCTTGACTATCAGGTTGCACCAGGTGTGCTCCTGAAAAGAAGATTCTCAAGAATGCACGAACATCGGACCTGTTAGTAGAAAGATTTTTTAATCTATTGCCAATACTTTGCCACTCAGAAAAAGGGTAAAAAAACAGACTTCTATCAAGGCCTTTGGTTATAATGCAATTATTTTCCTCCTTGTTAAATATTTGTCTAAAAGAGGAAGGAATGATCAACCTGTTTTTATCATCCAATGTATGG
>QMQA01000164.1 GCA_003648845.1 Candidatus Aerophobota bacterium | reverse complement strand
CTCTTATATACTGTTGCTCCGACAACAGGATCACCGCTTGCATTCATAATTTTTATCCAGAATTGCACATTCTTGTTGGTCTGGAGGATTTCGTTCATGAGGAAGGACACCTGGAAACTAACTACTCTGAAATGGACTCTATGTTCTGTGCTTATACCTGAACAGGTAACATTGAGTTTGGCTTCATATTCTCCGGGGTTTAGAGTCTCCGGAATCGTGAAGACAAGTCTCACTCCTGGAGGTCCCGGGCCTTCGTATGCTCCAAGATACCACTGCTGTATGCTTGATCTGTCTGCTTCCAAGTTCCAAGACTGGGTATCTCTTATTTCCACAAGCTCAAACTTTTCACAGGAACTCTCTTCATCAATATCCTGCCAATCAGCTGACCAGACCTCTATAATTACTGTGGCGTTTTCTCCTGCCCATGCATCGTGTGGTTCCATCCATGCATTTATATAATGTTCACCTTCGCTTTTTACTTCAAACCATCTCCATTCTTCAAAGCTCTCTACACCCTTATCACTCTGAATATCTACCTTGAATATAGCATCATATGAGCCTCTCTCTGTAGGAACAGTGAAAGTAAGATATGTTGTATTTGTGGTGGTTGTATTGCATACACCATAGAACGTTTCTACTCCTGTGAAGATGTTCCTTACCCTGTCAAGACAGAAATTTACATTGGTTATATTGCTCGTATCACCTGAGATTGATAACTTTGCTGTGAGCGATCCGCCTTCTATTGCAGTGTCAGGCATGCATGTTGACACATCAGGTGGACAGACAAAACTGATGCTCACACCGAACTGAGTAACCATGAACCATACATGTCTTTCTGTTGAACTTACCGTTCCTGAAATATTGGCTGTAACATTTATTATGGCAACATATTCTCCTGTATCATTTGGAGCAATGAATCTTAATTCAGCCCTGCCCGTGGTATCGGTTGTCTGATTATCCTTAATTACTTCGACAGATACTGGTATCCACCCATCAATCTTCCTGAATTCTATTATTGAAACATTCGCTCCTGCGACTTTATTTCCTTCGGGATCGTTAACATATACAGCAATTATCGCATTTTCACCCTCTGATAATCTGTCTGTGTTGCTGTTTTCTCCTATAACCCAAGCGTCAGCAAAAAATGTTGCAACCTCAAATCCTTCCCAGTAAGTTGCAGCGTCCTTACCTGCTATGATTTCCGCTTCGTAACGAGCTGGTTCACCCGGAACAGGTATGTTTATATATTTGAATCCTGAGGAATCTGTTTGGCCCAGATAATAATAACTTATATTTTGTCCTGGCTCCCACAGACCGTGTTTCCATATTCTCACACTTATATCAACACCCTCTTGCGGAGACCCTGATTTGAAAACATAAAGTCTTCTTGTAAAGTTCTCTCCAGGTAAATAAATCCATTTATCATCCATTCTGTCTATTCTAAGCTCATAGGTGTTTATATCAAATCCTGTCCATGTGATTTCATTTCCATCTCCTTCTCTGAGTTTGACATCGACCTTTCCTGTGAGATTTGCTGGTAAAGTGAAACTAAGCGTGGCTATACCTGAAGGGTCTGTATCTATATACTGAGTTGTGAAACTCACATCATCCATTATGCTCCTGTGTTCTTTCTGTGAGTAGATTTCATCTATTGTTATGTTAATTCCTGACCATGCGGTACCGTTTGGGTATCTTAAAACAGCTTTTATGGTCACATTATCTCCTGGAGAGAACGGTCCGCCTTCAGGCCATGCCCAGAATTCTTTGGTTCGGACATTGAAATGATAATATTCTGTGGTAATCTTATCATCAGCAAGGGTTTTGAATTCAAGTTGTGCTTCGTATTCCCCTGGACCAAGATTTGGTGTAAAACTATATTGTTCATAAGACCCGGCATTGGCTGTTATATTGGTTTCATTGAGATTATTTACACCTGTTGATGTCCAGTCCCAGGTATTCTTTATATCCGCAACTGTAACAGTAACATTTCCCTGATATTCACTTCCATTGGGATAGAGAATATCAAACACGATCGTCACATCCTCTCCCGGAGAGATATCATGTACTGTATTGGGATCCCAGTGGATTATTTCTATTTTGTAGGAACCTGCTTCAAACCAGTAAAACTTCTCTGCACTTCCAACTTCCGCTACCAGTGTATATCTGCCTGGAGTATCTATAGTGATGTTCTGAAGGGTAAACCCTTGGGAGGTTATATTGATCGTATGTTCTTGAAGAGTTATCCATCTGTAATCGTCTTTCAGTATTACTCTTCCTTCAACAGTTTCATTAGGTGCCGGTGTTACAGTTATATTAAATGTTATCGGCTCTCCTGTGAAGAATCTTCTTTCCTCCCCTACAGGCGGAACTGTATCTATGGTGATTTCATAATCGCTTATCTTGAACCACACTTCTCTCATTCTGCTTTCACCACTCGGAATATGGGTTACATTAAACCTTGCTATGTATTCTCCTGCTGAGAGTCCGGATGTAGTAAAGGTTATTCTCTTTCTGTTCATCGGTGAGGTTTGGTTTTCTACAGTTATCTGTGAGGTTATTGCCGAAGATATGTTAAGCCAAGTTTTTCTGTCTCTGAGATCTATAAAGGAAAGAACGTAATTTGATGGGTTCTCCAGAGCTCCTGAACTCAGTTCTACAACAATAAAGAGTTCTACTTCATCCTGCGGTGTAAATGAACCCTTTTCGGTGAAAGCATGAACCTCAAAAGACTGGATGGAAAAACCTATGTAAACTCTTCTTCCATTTTCGCATTCTGTTCCTGGATCGGTTCCTTGCTTGTAAACACAGAGTTCTGCTTCATATTCTCCGGGCTGAAGGTTATCTGTTATTATATTGTACGTTCCTGTTCCTGATACATTTAAGGGATTTTTAGAGTATCCGGAAATAGAAGTACCGGACCACATATCTCTTAGTGCTTGAAGGTGAACTGTTATGTTGATAGGAGAACCATCCGGATTTCTGGCATCGAGATATACCGTTATATTCTGTCCAGTATCATAGGCCCATTTTTCAGTCCAGAAATTCAGATCGAATGTCTTCACCCTGAACCATCTTTTAGAAACAATTATGTTTCCCGTTACATTATCTGTGACACTTACATAAAGAACATACTCTCCTTCTGATGAAGGGGAAATGAATGTAAGGTAATTACTCTCCTGTATATTGCTGGTGATGGTCTGAAGTTGAGTTTCCGTTCCTGTATCCATACTCCTGTACTTCATACTGAGCTGGGAGACACTTATTTCTCCGCCTGTTGGATTGGATATATTCACTTCAACCTGAATTGTGGAGCCTGCAGGAAACTCTTCCATTTCATTTCCGTTTTCATCAAAAAGTTTGACGTTTACAGCAATGCTTCTAACCTCGAATTCAGGAAGTAACCACGGATCTTTTTGTAACTCTCCGCTAACATTAACCATCGGTCTGTACACACCGGATTCTTTAGGTGCTTTGAAAATGACCTTCGTTCTACCCCCTGCATCTGTTGGAGATGCCTGACCGACCATTTTAGCCTCCTTAAAGGTCCAGGGCCATGACTCGGTATTGACAAGCTGATATACGCTAACATTTTTTCCCTCCAGAGCGGAACCACCAGGGTCTTTAACAGTTATCCACATTTCGACGTTTTCTTCAGGTGCATAAACTCTCTTCGATGGATTTACAAGCTCACCGGAAATCTGATAGTTCTGAACAGAAAACCATACATAAGCATCAGAGGTTGCACCGAGATCGTAAGCGTTAACCCTTACAACTGCTTCATACTGTCCAATGGGAAGGTTTGATACACTAAAACTGAAATCTACAGTTATTTCATTTCCAGTAGTGTTCTTTGAATAGCCATAGGGATAAAGGCTTTTATCAATCTCGGTCCAAGTCATAGTATCTCTTAGCTCTACAAGAGTCAGGGTTGCGTTTACGGGAGAACCATCAACTTTTTTGACCACTATCTTCATACTTGCATTTCCGGATTGAGACACATACCAAGGATCAGCCCATCCATAAACTTCCAGAACCGAAACTTCAAACCATACTTCATGTAATTCTTCTTTTTGCTCACTATCATT
This sequence comes from Candidatus Aerophobota bacterium, assembly GCA_003648845.1. The sequence continues at coordinate 348 of QMQA01000164.1, read as the reverse complement.
CGATCTTACCTTTATTATAGCCATGTAGTAGCCCTGATCCAAACTCTTTCCTGCCTTTGCTTTTATCCATACATTCGCAACTCCTCCTGAAGTTTGACTTGAATTGGATTTGTCGTAGATATCAATTGGAACAGGAACAGGAGGTCCTCTCTGAACATATAAAAGGTTTTCTATCGAAACCTCAGAACCGTCCGGAACTAATGTACCGTTGAAATATTCGGCATGTACCTCAAAGGTTATATTATCTGTTGGTTCAAATTTCCACCGGAATTCGCCTGTTTCGCTTTTCGTGTATGCCCATACATCAAGATTGCTTACTTTGAACCATGCTTCTCCCTTGTCTTTGTT
>QMQA01000163.1 GCA_003648845.1 Candidatus Aerophobota bacterium | reverse complement strand
TGTAAATAAAAGATTATGTTCAATATCTGATTTTTGATTTTGCATTTATGTGAGAATGTTGCTAGAATAAAATCAACATCGCGTATATGAAAATGGAGGATACGGTCGTGGATGGGATTTCTGGCAGAAAAAAAGTAGTCTGGCTAAAGAAATATGAAAACTCCAATCTTTTTCCTGTTTCCCTTGTTGTACCCGTTCTTGTATTTTTTGTGGTCTGGAACATTATTCCACTGTTATGGATGACCGGTCTCAGTTTCTACAATTATTCAATGGTAACGGGAGAGCCTGAAAAGTTTATTGGATTCAGAAATTATCTGGATATTATTTCAAATAGCAGTGTATGGAGAGATTTTGGGCGAACATTCCTCTGGATGGTAACTACAGTTGGAACAGAAACTGTTCTGGGTCTTGTGCTCGGTTTTCTGTTCTGGAATAGTGCTGGTCTTCCTGGAAGAAGAGTTGCCCTTACACTGCTGTTTTCTCCCATGCTTCTTGCTCCTGCGGGTACAGGTACATTTTTTAGACTGATATATGAGCCAACATTTGGCGTAATTAATTATTTTCTGGTATCAATGGGTTTTAAGAGGATAGATTTTTTGGGTGATCTGAGGTGGGCTTTTCCGAGTGTTGCACTTGTGGATATATGGATGTGGACTCCATTCATGATACTGATAACGCTGGCCGCGCTTGGAGCAGTTCCGAAAGCTGAGCTTGAAGCTGCCAGAGTCGATAAAATCCCATGGTTTAAGCGTTTAATTTATATAATTTTCCCCTATGGAAAGTTTATTCTTATGCTGGGAATTATTTTGAGAACCATTGAATCATTTAAAACAATGGATTTGATCTATCTGATGACAAAAGGCGGTCCTGGAGATAAAACAGAACTCATAGCCATTGATCTGTGGCGTAAGGCTTTTGAGGGATTTACAATGGGATGGTCATCTGCTGTTGCGGTTATCATGCTTCTTACCGCAATAGCTTTTACTTCTGTTTTTCTTTATATACTGAAGCTCAGTCGCGAGAGGAGGTAATGCATGGGCACGGGCACTTTTCGCAGAGCAATCTATTATATAGTACTTTGGGCAGTTTCTATAATCTTTTTTCTTCCAGTGATATGGATTATTCTTGCAGCATTCAAGACAAAGAAGCAGCTTCTTACTATTCCTCCTGAATGGTTTTTTAAGCCAACATTGTATAATTTTATAGATCTTTTTACTCGACCAAATATAACAAGATACCTGATAAACAGCCTTGTAATCTCTGTTTCTGCCGTATTGATAGCCATAATTGTTTCTTTTCTGGCTGCATATGCCTTTTCCAGATTTAAGCCAAAGGGAACTGATTTAATGATGTTTCTTTTACTTTCAATTAGAATGGTTCCTGCGGCGGCAACAGTTGTTCCTGTATTTTTAATGTATGTGGCATTCGGATGGAAGGATACATGGCATGGTATGATACTATTTTATTCTATGTTTAGTATTCCCTTTTCTGTGTGGATTATGAAAGGATTTATAGATGGAGTTTCTCCACGGTATGATGAAACGGGTTTAATAAATGGTGCTTCTAGATTTCATATATTGTTCAGGGTTATTTTACCACAGATCAAGCCTGGAATTATCGCTGCCTTTATTTTTAATATTGTATTTGTATGGAATGAGTTTTTGTTTAACTACATAATTGGCGGCAAGAGAACAACCATGATCCCGGTAGCCCTGGCCACATGGATGTATGAGCAGGCAGGGGTCGACTGGACTTTTGTAGCAGCTATGACAACGGTATACATGATCCCTCCAATTGCCGCTGTTTTTTTCTTCCAGAAGTATCTTCTTGTTGGTATGACATTTGGGACCGTCAGGGGAGAGGTATGATTCATTCTGTATTTCAGGAGATTTTAAATGGACAGGAAACGTTACTTTTCTGATTATATGCATGATATTTTAATTGTGCTTTTGGTTTTAAGTATGATATTAATTGCGCAGCAGTTGAGTATTAAAGTTTATAAATGGGGTATAATACTGTTGGTGTTCTGCACATTTCTGCAGATAGGATTTGGTAATATACCTGAAAAGACACCATTCTGGAAATCAATGAAAATCACGGGTATCGCATTTGGCATTATTTTTCTTGTGTTTGGCCTTGGTATTGTTATAGCGCCTATGTTAATCAAGTTAACCAGGGGGTAAAAAATTGGTTATTCTACGTGCTGATGGTCTGAATAAAAAATATAAAAATAAGAGTATATTGGAGGATGTGAGTTTTGAGATTAAAAGTGGAACATTTTCAGTTATCTTTGGTCCTCCTGGATGTGGAAAGTCAGTTCTCCTCAGGGTACTATCAGGACTGGAGAAACCTGATTCTGGAAAAGTATTTTTAAGGGGAGAAGATGTGACCAATGTAATTTCAGGGGACAGGAATATAGGATATGTTCCACAGGCTTTTGCATTGTATCCTCATTATACAGTTTATGATAATATTGCATATCCACTTAAACTGGTAAGGGAGAGTAAAAGAAGAATTGCCGAGGAGGTGGATCGTGTAGCTAAAATGCTTAGAATCACGCACCTGTTGAATAAGTATCCAGATCAATTGAGTGGAGGAGAAAAGCAGAGAGTTGCTCTGGCAAGAGGTATAACAAAGAAAACAGAGTTGTATTTTCTGGATGATCCACTCTCGGGTCTTGATTTTAAGCTCAGAGAACAGCTATTTGATGACCTGAAAGATTTAAGAGAACGATTGGGGGCTACTTTTGTTTATACAACATCAGACCCTCTTGAAGCATTAATCCTTGCAGATGAGATTTTTATTTTAGATGAGAAGACTGTAAAGGAGCATGGAGAAACCGAAAATGTTTACTATAATCCTCAGTATGTTGGAACTTCAAAATTACTCTGTTTTCCAGAATCTAACATTTTTGAAGGAAAAATAAGGAAAGAAGGAGATACTTACATCTGTAATACTGATCTTTTTGAATTTCCAGTTGAAGTAAAAGATGAAATTGAGAGTGACGTGGATGTGCTGGTTTCTGTCAAACCCCAGAATATTATCATTAATGAAAAACCTGAGGCCAGGGCAATAGAAATAGATGGAAAGCTGATATTAACTGAAGACCTTGGAGGTGAACTTGTGCTCCATATTGAGGTAAAGGATACATTGTTAGTTTCTGTATTAAGGTATGAAGAGGTTGCGAAATCACAAAAGGAGGCATTGAGGGTATTTATTCCAGTAAACGAGATTCATGTTTTTATGGCCAGTACCGGTATGAGGATAGGGCAGGGAGGAGCTTATGCCTGAAATCAAAATTGAAGTGCTGAGGAAAGAGTTTAAAGAGGTGGTAGCTGTAAAAGATGTTAGCATAACTTTCCGCACTGGTATGGTAACATGTTTATTGGGGCCTTCGGGATGTGGTAAGACAACTTTAATGAGAATGATTGCAGGTTTAGAAAAACCAACCTCGGGTAGCATATACTTTGATGATGTGAATATTACCGGACTTCCTCCTGAGAAAAGGAATATAGGTATGGTATTTCAGTATCCAGTTGTGTACAGGGGAATGAACGTTTATAAGAATATAGATTTGCCATTGGTTGAAGAGGGTTTAACAGAAGTCGAACGTAAAAATCGAATCGAAGAGATTGTAGATATACTGAACCTGAGAGATTCTCTGTATTTGAATGTAGATCAGATTGATAATTCTACCCGTCAGCGTGTTGCTGTTGCAAGAGCAGTGGCGAGAAGACCTCAAATAATACTTTTTGATGAGCCACTTACGAACGTGGATGTGGCAACAAAGGTTCAATTAAAGCATGCTTTGAAAAAACTGACAAAACAGTATCAACAAACAATCATATATGTAACGCATGACCAAACCGAGGCTATGACTCTGGCAGATGAAATAGCTCTGATGAATGAGGGGGAAATAATTCAAAAAGATTCGCCAAGAAAGCTTTATAGTAATCCGAATACGATTTTTGGGGGCTGGTTTCTTGGTAATCCAGGAATGAACTTTATAGAGGCAAGGGTGGAGAAAACAGGCGAAGGGACTAAAATATTATCCGAATTGTTAAAAGAGCCAATTAATGTTGATAAAAAAATTGATCAAAATGAGATAATAATAGGAGTAAGGCCGGAGGAAATTGAGATCGGCTTAAAAGAAACAGAGCAGATGATAGAATGCAAGGTTTTAAGGAAATCGATTGTTATTGGGGGACAGTATCTGATTTCTGCAAAAATAAACGATAAACTCTTTAAGGTGAAAGTGAGCTCAGAACTGGGATATATGATCAGAGATAAAATATGGATAAGGCTTCCAATAGATAAGGTGACATTTTTTGATAAGAATGGGTCGAGAATTGATTTAGGTGATGTTTATCGTTAATATTTTAGGAAAATCTTGTCTTAGTATAAATTATTTTTTTCGCCAGCTTTAGAGGCAATAGT